>CAZJBO010000006.1:6292-22167 GCA_964544075.1 uncultured Anaerolineae bacterium | reverse complement strand
AAAGTAGAGCGTTTCGTGGTGATAAAAGCATCGCAGCACATCCAAGTCATCCTCGATAACCTACCCACCCAGCCGGGCGTCTATTTGATGAGAAACAAGACCGGCAAGGTTATCTATGTGGGTAAGTCTATCAATTTGCGCAACCGTGTGCGATCCTACTTCGGGGCGCACGGTGGACACTCTGCACGCACCCGGCGTATGGTTAAACACATCGCCGATATCGACTTCATCATCACCCCCGGCGAAGCCGCCGCGCTCAAGCTCGAAAACGATCTCATCAAGAAGCACCAGCCGCGCTATAACATCCTCCTCAAAGATGACAAGTGGTACCCTTACATCAAAGTCTGTTGGGCCGACGACTTCCCCAAAGTCGATTTTACCCGCCGCGTCGCGCGTGACGGCAGCCGCTACTTTGGTCCTTATACGTCAGCCGGCGCAGTGCGGCAGGCTCTCGACGTGCTGCGCAAGGCCTTCCCCTACCTCACATGCGACCGCGAGATTACCGGAACCGACGCGCGCGCCTGCCTCTATCACGATATCGGCTTGTGTGGCGCGCCCTGCATCGGCGCGATCGACAAGACCGAGTATCGCAGCACCATCGCACGGCTGATGCGCTTCCTGGAGGGCCGCACCGAGGAAGTGATCGAGGACTTGCGCGCGCGCATGACGGCAGCCTCCGATGCGCTGGACTTCGAGCGCGCCGCAGCCTTTCGCGACAACCTCAAAGCGGTCGAGCGCGTGGTACGCGGGCATGTGGCGGTCGCCCGCATCGACGTGGAACAAGACGTAATCGCGCTGGCGCGCGGTGATGGCGATGCGGTGGTCGTGCAGATTTTCTTCGTGCGGACCGGCAAGATCATCGGGCGTGACTACTTTGTGCTCCAGGGCGCGGCAGAGGATGATGACATCACCATCGTGACTGCGTTCGTCAAGCGCTTCTATGCCGAGGCAGCCTCGGTGCCGGCGGAGATTCTCTTACCGGTGCTGCCGTCTGAGGACGAAACGCCCTCCATTATGGCCTGGCTCCAAGAGCGGCGCGCAGCGTGCGGCGCGCGGGGCCGCGTCCGGCTGACGGTGCCGAAGCGAGGCCGCAAGCGTGATCTTATCCGGATGGCATCGGACAACGCCAACGAGACGCTCACTATGCTCCACGCCCAATGGAACGCCGATACACACCGCCAAGAGCAGGCCATCGCCGAGCTGCAAGCGGCCCTCGACCTGCCGGCGCCGCCCAACCGCATTGAATGCTACGATATCTCTAACACACAGGGCACCGCGATCACGGCGAGCCGGGTTGTGTTTGTGCATGGCACCCCACTGAAGAAAGATTATCGCCGCTTTAGCATCAAGACCGTGCAAGGGCCGGATGACTACGGCTCGATGCGCGAGGCGCTGACACGGCGCTTCCGGCGCTACGTCGATGCATTGCAGAATGCCGAGGTCGCCGCGCCTGGTCAGGCCACACCGGATGATGCATGGCGCATCTTGCCCGACCTCTTGATCGTAGACGGCGGCAAGGGACAGCTCAACGTGGCGGTAGAGGTGCTACGCGCCTTTGACCTGTTGGGCCGGGTGCCGGTGGCGGGCCTGGCGAAGCAGCATGAAGACTTGTTCCTGCCGGGGCGCACGCGCGCGGTGCGGCTGCCGCGCCGCTCTCCGGCGCTCTATCTGGTGCAGCGCGTCCGAGATGAGGCGCACCGCTTCGCCCTGGCGCTGCACCGCAAGCAGCGCGCACGCCAGAGCGTCGCCTCGCGGCTTGAGACTATCCCCGGCATCGGCCCGGCCCGCCGCAAAGCGCTGTTGAAGACCTTCGGCTCGCTTAAGGCAATGCAGGCGGCGGATTTGGAGGCGCTGATGGCCGTGCCCGGCATTACCGAAGCGATGGCAAGGGCGATCAAATCTGCGCTTTAGCCGGGCGCGGAGCGATTGATTCTGTTAACATACATGGGATCGAGAAACGTTGTAGAATAGTGACGCTGGGGTATCTTGCTGGTTTGAAGACAAAAGACCTTGTGTCCTCCCTCTGAAGCTGGGACACAGATACGGAAGCTGTTATAGAGAAGTGTGAGTATGGATATGAATAGCGGCGCACACAAGATCGCCTTTGCCCTTGAGCAGGCAGATTTGTGTGCGCATTTTTGTTTGGTATACAAGGCTGCCCAAGAGCGCCAAGCGGTGGTCACGCCCTTCATAAGAATCGGCCTGGCGCGCGCCGAACGCTGTATTTATCTCGCTGCCGACGGCGCCGAGACCGCGCTCGATGCACTGCGCAACGCCGGCGTTGACGTTGATATGGCGCAGCAGGCCGGCGCTCTGGTTGTGGCGGACGCCGGGGAAGCCTTTTTGCGGGGCGGGCGCTTTGAGGTAGGCAACTTGGCGGCAGCGCTGACCGACTTCGCCGCAGCGTCGGAGGCGGCAGGCTTCAAGGCACTGCGGCTTGTCATCGATATGAGCTGGGCGCATGGCACGGATGAGTGGGCCACCCAATTGAAGATGATGGAAGCCAAATGCAACCAAGCGCGGGTGGGCCTGAAGGCTTCGCTTTTGTGCTTGTATGACCGCACACGCTTTGCCCCCGATGTGATCCGCGATGCCATCCACATGCACCCCGATGTGATTAACGACGGGTATGTCTGCCGAAATGATTATTATGTGCCGCCGGACGAGTTCTTTGGCCCCGACCAACCCGTACGAGAGGTGGATCGCTTGCTTTCGCGTCTGCGCTCGTGCGCACAGACCGAGATGTCACTGCAGGGGAAGGAAGCGCAGCTAAGACAAATTATCGACCTTGTGCCACAGATGATCTTTGCCAGAGACCGGGAGGGGCGTTTTATCCTTGTCAACCGGGCGTTGGCCGCGCTGTATGGCGAGACGGCCTCCACGCTGACCGGCAAATTCTTGTCGGACGTGCACCCGGTCGAGGCGGAATACACGCAGTTCCTGCAAGAGGATGCCGAGGTTATCGCCAGTGGTAAACCGCTTGTCATATCGGAGAATGTGGTTACGGATGTCGATGGCTGCCGCCATATTGTCGAGACCACAAAGATACCCTTCCTCTCGGTCGAATCGGATACACGGGCGGTCCTGGGCGTCTCGGTTCTCATCACCGAGCGCAAGAAGGCCGAGAATGTGCTCGAACGCCTGTTGGAACTGGGGCAGATGTTGGCAAGCTCGCGCGACCTCGACGATGTTTTGGCGCGAGTCGTCCGGTATGCTGTGGATATTATAGAGGCCGCCGAGAGAGGGTCTGTGCAGTTGTTGCAAGAAGATGGTGAAGTCTTGCAGACTGTGATGACCGATAAGTACAACAGTCAGTTTACGTCAACACTTGCCTTTAAGGTGGGCCGGGGGGTGGCGGGCCACGCGCTAGCATCAGGCAAGGTGGTCAATGTGCCCGACGTGTGCGAGGATGCGCGCTTTGTGCCGGGTGAATATCCTCTACGTTTCCGGTCTCTGATGGTCGTTCCCTTGATTATCGACGAGCACCCGCTGGGCACGCTTTCGGTCTCTAGCGCAAAGGTGGAGGCCTTCGACGCGGACGATGAGATGTTGCTTCAGCTCATGGCCGGACAGATGGCGGTTGCCCTGGAGAGCGCCCGTTTGTTTGGCGCACTACACCAACGCCAGGATGAGCTTGAGAGTCTGCTCGAAACCAACCGTGAGCTATCCAGCACACTAGATTTAGACCAGCTGCTCAAGTTCATCGCCCAGCGTGCGCTTGCGCTGCTGAGCGCCGATGAGTTTGTGCTCTTCCGACTACAAGAAGATGGCGTCACTCTGAAGCCTGTCTTGGCGTTGGGCGAATACGCAGACACGTTTATGAACTTTTCTTTACAAGTCGGGGAGGGCGTCACGGGGATGAGCGTAGCGCAGAACCGGCCCATCCTTGCCAACAATGCACAGTCCGACTCTCGGACGACCCATGTGCCGGGCACGCCACAAGAGGACCATGAGCATATTATGGTTACCCCGCTGGCCTTTAGGGGCCATATCACCGGCGCGATGTTGGTCAACCGCGTTAATAAGCGCCCATTCCTCGACGAAAACCTTGTGATATTCGCAGGCTTCGCCCAACAGGTCGCCGTCGTTATTGAGAACGCACGCTTGTTCGAGGCCGAACGCGAGCAACGCACGCTCGCCGAGGCGCTGCGCGATACCGCCGATGCGCTCAACAGCACCCTTGACCCCGATGAAGTGCTCGACCTCATCCTCGATAACGTCGGGCGCGTAGTCTCGCACGACGCAGCTTGCATCATCCTTATAGAGGCAGGCGAGGCCCACGTTGTGCGCTGCCGAGGGTATACTAATCACGACGTCCCGAAGGAAGCCGCCCTGGGGATGCATTTCCCGGTCGCCGAGGTGACGAACATGTGCCAGATGATTAAAACCGGCCAACCTTTCGTCATCCCGGATGTGCAGACCGACCCCGACTGGGTTTCCTTCCCGGAGACCCGCTGGATACGCTCTAGTGTCTCGGCCCCGATCCGTCTGGAGGGCAAGGTGAGCGGCTTCCTCGACCTCGATAGCGCCACACCGGATGTCTTCACGTCCGTGCACGCCGAACGCTTGCAGATATTTGCCGACCAAGCGGCTATCGCCATCGAGAACGCGCGCCTGTTCGAGAAGGCCAAACGGCGCGCAGCGCAGCTCTCAACTCTCAATGAGATCGGGCGTGCGGTTTCTTTGCTGCTCGACCGCGAGAGCATCTTCGAACTGATCTACAATCAGCTCCAGTATGCCTTGCCGCTGGATGTTTTTGTCATCGCTCTATACGACCCGGAAACCTCGCTGCTTTCCTTCCCGCTTGTTTATGAGACCGGACGACGCTACTACGAGCCGCCATCACGCCTCACCACCGATAGCCACCTTAGCGAACCCATCAGAACTGCGCAGCCGGCACTAATCAACCGTGTGCCGGAGAAATATCACCATGCACCGCAGCATCCCCTCGGAGATGTCGGCGAGCTTTCGGCGTCGCTGCTCTATGCACCGCTGCGGGTAGGCGACCGCGTCATCGGCGTCATCTCGGCGCAAAGCCATCAACTAAACGCTTACGATCAGGAGCATCTAGACCTCCTAACCGGCGTCGCACACCATGCCGCCATCGCGATAGAAACCGCACGCCTCTTCGAACAGGCCGCCACTGCCCTTTCCGAGGCGGGGATGTTGACGGCATTGATCGAGGCGACAAGCGACATGGTGATGGTCAGCGACCTAGACCAAAACATCCTGCACATCAACCCGGCGGGCTTGCGCATGGTGGGCTATGCCGAGACAGATAACCGCGCGTTGAAGATCGCAGATTTCTTCCCGCCTGAAGCATACCGCGAGCTGACCGACACGGTCTGGCCCAGGGTGCTCGAAGAGGATATCTGGTCGGGCGAGACTGTCTTGCGTCACCGTGACGGTACGCTCATCCCGGTCTCGGAGGTCGTTGTGGTGGTGCGCGATGCTGAGGACAACCCGATTGGTTTTGGCGTCACCGTCCGCGACATCTCAGCCGAGCGCGCCGCTGCCCATGAGCGCGAAGAGCTGCTGGCGACCGTGCAGCAGCACAGTATGCAGCTACAAACCGCTGCCGAGGTGTCGGCGGCGGCCAGCTCCACCCTGACGCTGGAGAACCTACAGCGCACGGTGGTTAACCTGATCCATGATCGTTTCGACTTTTACTATGTGGGTTTGTTCCTGATAGATCAAGATGGTACGTTGACAGGCGAGCCGGACAAATGGCTTGTGCTCCGTGCCGGGACCGGCACGGCTGGCGCGGCGATGTTGGCCGAGGGCCACAAGCTGGCGGTCGGCGGGGCATCTATGGTGGGGTGGTGTGCTGCCAACGCACGCGCGCGCGTTCCGCTCGACGTGGACGAGGAACGGCGTTGGCGTTTCAATAACGCACACCTGCCCCTCACGCGCTCCGAGATGGCCCTGCCCTTGATTACGCGCGGCCAAGTCATCGGCGCCCTGAGCATCCAGAGCGCGATGGCAAGCGCCTTCTCCGATACCGACATCACGGTCCTGCAGACTATGACGGCCCAGATCGCTAACACGATCGAGAATGCGCGCCTGCTTGAGCAGGCCCAGCGGCACGCCGCACACCTCTTGATGTTGAATGGCATCAGTAGTGCAATCTCTTCTCAGATTGACCGTGATAGCATCCTAGAGGTGATTTATACCCAATTCCAACGCGCCATACCCCTGGACGCTTTCTATATCTGTCTATATGACGAGGAAAGCAAAACCGTGAGCTACCCTTTGGTGTATGACGAGGGCAAGCGTTACTACGAATCCTCCCAAGAGTTCCCACATAACACCTTGCTCGCCAAAACC
Organism: uncultured Anaerolineae bacterium; assembly: GCA_964544075.1. GTDB lineage: Bacteria > Chloroflexota > Anaerolineae > Aggregatilineales > JAFGMM01 > JAFGMM01. The sequence goes on along the minus strand of CAZJBO010000006.1, from coordinate 15,840 downwards.
ATCGAGACCGCCACCCCACAGCTGCTCAACCGTTCGGTCGAAGAACTCCGTGCGCTGAAGGCGCGCCACTCGATCGGGGACGCCGACAAGTTAACCGCTTCGTTCATGTTCGCACCCCTACAGGGCGGCGCGCGCGTCATCGGCGCGATCTCGGCGCAGAGCTATCAATTTGATGCTTACAATCAAGAACATCTCAAGCTGCTGGTCGGGGTTGCCACCCAAGCTGCAATCGCGATCGAGAAGGCCCGCTTGCACGCCGAGGTACAGCGCCACGCCGAAGCGCTCGAACGCCGAGTCGAGGCGCGCACTGCCGAACTGCGCAATGCCCTGATCCGTGCCCAAGACTCTGAGCGGGCGAAGCTAAACTTCGTCTCGACCGTCAACCACGAACTCCGCACCCCGTTGGCAAATCTCAAGCTCTACCTGGGGCTGCTGCGTAAGGGTAAGCCCGGCAAGCGCGATGAATATCTAAACACACTTGAACGCGAGATCAGCCGGCTTGCTAACTTGGTGGAGGATATTTTGGCCATCGCGCGCCTAGATGATAACGACGCGCCTTTGCAATGGGAACGGCAGAATTTGCTTGCCATCGCAGAAGACGCCGCGCATCGCTTTATGCCGCTGGCAGAAAGCCGCTCTATAGATTTTGTGTTCAATAACACTTCCGGGACCGATGGTTATATCAATGCCGACGCGAGCCAGATCATGCGCGTCTTCGTAAACCTGCTCGGCAACGCCCTGACCTACACACCGCGTGGCGGCAAGGTCACCCTGAGCGTCGAAACTCGTCAGGCCGGAGGGGGAGAGTGGGCCGTTATCGTTGTGCAGGATAACGGCCCCGGCATTGCATCCGAGGAGACTCGGCAAATTTTCGAGCGTTTCTATCGCGGCGCGGTCGGACGTGATTCCGGTCTGCCCGGCTCAGGGTTAGGGCTTGCCATCGTCAACGATATCGTCCAGCTCCACAACGGAAGGGTCGAGCTGGAGAGTCGCTTGGGGGAGGGCAGCACGTTTAGCGTCTGGCTGCCGCGCGCCTGACTCAGCGCCGTTTGTTGGCCCTGGTCTTGCGCACCTCACGGATGACCTTGTGTACCCAATCTAGCGACCAGGCGCTGGATGGTACGGGGAAGGCCTCCATGATCGGTTCGGCTTTAGACGCACGGGGGGTTTTATCGCTGCGGCTTGCTTGCTTGCTAGACATATCTCACTCTCCTAAAGATTTCAAACTTGCGGTTCGATGCGCTTGGGGGTAAGTAAACACAGACCGGCGCGCTGCCCCCCAAGCAAAGGGGCCGCTCCTTTGGCTTAGAGCGGCCCCTTTGTCACCTTTTCTGGCCCTATTTGCGCCTTGTTCCGGCATAGCCCGGCGCCGCTCTAACCCGGTATCCCTCCTTCTCAACAATGAGAAGGAGGCTAAGAATGACGACAAAGGCGAGAAGGACGCTGAACTTCATTACCCGGTTATCCACTTTCGTTAAAATTAAAAAAGCCCCCTGGTTGGGGGCTTTGGTTCGCTATGTTTGCCGTGCGCTCTGCGCTTCCCCAACCACCTATACCTCGTCAATGACGAGGACAAAAATGCTAAGGAGGAAGAGGCTTCGTTGACGCAGCACCGGACGCAATCTCCACAAAGTATGATCGATGAATAGAGGATATCGAAAACCCCCGGCACTGTCAAGCGCTTTTGTATTGTCTTTCTGTGGAGGAATCGTTGGCGGCTTAATTGTTCGTTAAGGCTGACCGCAGATAAAGCGTTTTCCGGTGGACGGCGACGAACGCATCGCCGAGACCGAGCACTTCGAGCAAGGCATCGGGTCGGGCGGTGCTGCCGGCGCCCAGCGAAAGGCGCGCTTCGAGTATCCCCTCAGGCGTGACGGTGAGGCGACGCACCAGCGGTCGCAGATCATAGCGCTTGCCACGCCGCACGTGCTCGACTCTAGGCTTGTCAAGGAAGGCAGCAATGCGTGCGTCGAGGTCGGCGGGGTCTATGCCATCGGGGAAACGGATCAGATAATCTGCCGCATCTATCAGAGTTTGCAGTGCGGCGCCCTTCAGCGCGACCTCTGCCACGTCAAACACGGCGAGGCCCTCCGGCGCGGCGGCCTCCAGACGCGCGCCCAAGCCATCGAGCGACACCGGGGTCTTCATGTACATATCGATAATCTCGCACGCGCTGCTCACCCCCAGCGGCAGTGCGTCGGCCATCTGGAGGCGTGGGCGTGGGTTGAAGCCGTGCGAGTAGGCCAGGGGCAGCGCCGCGCGCCGCGCGATACGTTCCCAGAGGCGGGCCATATCCAGGTGGCCGGTGTAGATCAGAGCGCCATCTTTGCCATAGGTGATGCGCAAACGTTGTTGTGGTGGGGGAGCTTGGGTCATTCTTCCGGCTCGTCGATAGGTGCGGCGCACTTGTGGCAGAAGCCGAAGATGGCGAAGTGCTCGATGCGGGGCGCGAAGTGATATGCAAGCCGCAAGGTGCGGCGCATCCCGGAGAAGAGCGTGTCGTCTATATCGGTAATGCTGCCGCACGCCAGACAAATCAGATGGTGATGCATCGGGCCGTTCAACAAACAGTATACATCGCTGCCCAAGCCGAGGTCGGTTTGCGATACCATGCCGATCTCTTTGAGCCATTGCAAGATGCGGTATACCGTGCTCTGGTCCAGCACGACGCCGCGCACCGCCACAGCTTGGGCTACGTCTTCGCACGTGAGGTGCTCACCGGTATGGGTGAGCAATGCCTCTAACACCAAGCGGCGCTGGGCGGTGATGCGGGCGTGAGGCTTGCGCCGGCGCAGCTCGGCCAAGAGGGTATCGAGAGTGTTCATTGCAGGTGTTTATCCAACGCGGCGCGGATTGTGCGCACCTCGTCAACGAGGGGCAAGCCCGCGTCAAAGGCTGTGATGCCCTCCATGTCTTTTTCGATGATTGCCGGATCGTAGCCGATTGTGCCCAACAATGGGATGCCGTCTAGCCTTGCGCTGATGGCTTGTCTCTGTGCGCTATTGCGGATACGGTTTGCCACAGCATATATCCGCATCAGCCCTATATCGGCGGCAAGCCGCCGGATGTCTTGGGCGATCTCTAGGCTGGCGCGGCCCGGCTCTACCACGACGATGAGCGCATCAACCGCTCTGGCGGTTGCGCGCCCCATGTGCTCGATACCGGCTTCCATATCCATGAGCAAGACGTCTTTCTCTTCGAGCAAGAGGTGGTTTACCAAAGCACGGGTGGCATTGTTGATGGCACAGGCACAGCCGCTGCCGCCGGCGGGGATGCTGCCCATCTTGAGCAGGCGCACGCCGTTGTGCGCTATGGCATATTCGGTCGCCAGATCACCCACCTCCGGCTCAACCTGTAACACGCCATCAACGAAGCGTACCGGGGCATCGGTGGCGCGCTCTTCGAGCTGAGGGGCGAGCTTAGAGATGGGGATGATGCGCGCGGCGAGCGCCGGCGGGAAGGCTAACGCGAGCGCAAGGTTAGACGAAGGGTCGGCATCAATGGTGTAGACGGGATGTCCTTCGGCAGCGTAGAGGCGGGCGAGCGTGGCGGTGAGGGTGGTCTTGCCGACGCCGCCTTTGCCGGTAATGGCTAGTTTCATTTGTGTGCTCCTATGATTGTGCTGAGGCTGCGCGTGCGAGAGCAGGGTCACCGATGTAGACGACGGCGCGGAGCAAGTCTGCACCGAGGATGATGCCGGACACGCGGGTTTCTTCTCCGGTTAGGTCGGTGAGCACCAACTCGTCGCTATCTTGGTAGATGTTGGCGATCTTGCGTGCGACCAGCGCCCGGTTTTGTTCGGCATCTATGCTGTATACGGATACCTGGCACATGGCTTGGCTTACCTTTTTATACTATTGCAATTGATTACAAGAAGAGTGTAACACGTGCCGGGAGCGGTTGCAATGCCCTGCTTCATGTAGGAGGACGCGCATCCTCACTCTTTCCAACTTTGGGGCACTGCCCCAAACCCCGTCAGGGACCACAGGCCCCTGAACCCCATTCTGGCACGGCAATGCCGCGCCAAAAGCGGCGTCAGCCGCGTGGGGTCTGGGGGCGTGCCCCCAGTGGGGCACGGGGCAAAGCCCCGTAAATCTCCATCCTCACTCCTTCCAACTTTGGGGCGCTGCCCCAAACCCCGTCAGGGGCCACAGGCCCCTGAACCCCATTCTGGCACGGCAATGCCCCGTAAATGTCCATCTTTATTCTTACCGACACAAAATTCCGCTATTTTTATACAAACAATCTGAAAATACCGAAAAATCCTGTACAATGATACAGAAGCATTGACACCAACACCGGTCCGCTATGATTAGGTCAAGCACCCTCTACCACAAATGGAGGAGAAGCAATGGTTAAGCCGATCAACATCAACCCCAACGTGATGCGCACCGGGCTTGGCCACGCACTGCAACGCACCGATGGCCCGGTCTTGTGCATACTGACGCCCAAATCAATGCGGCTGGTCATCGCCAATTCCCGGCGGTTCTTGGCATCGTGGGAATGGTTCGAAGAGACCGGGGCACAGCCCTGTTTATTCTTGATACCGCCCTTTGTCGCCAATACGCTTGCCGGTCCCGCTTCTTGGGATATTGTGCGCATAGAGGTTAGGTTAAAGAAAAACCTTGTGAGCTTAACCTTGCACGATCGCACTGGTGCCTATATGGTGCAATGGCGCTGGGACCCCCGGACCTTCAGCGCACCGGCGCCCTTCCAGGAGATGATGTCACTGCCTAGCGATATGGTGCAAACCGATTATGTCCACATCGCCGATGCGGTCCACATCGCCGCCGCGAACCTCTTCCAAATGGAATGGATAGAACGCATCCGGCGCGAACGGCTGGCGATGTCGATTGACTTTGCGACCGGGCGGTTAAACATCAACGGGCAGAAGATCGTCGCCGGTGACCGAAAACGCTATTACTTTGACCCACGCCTGGTGCTGCGCGGCCTAGAGGTCGCGCGTGCGCGCGTGGTCAGCTTCGCAGTATCCCACCTCCCGGCCAAGCACCAAGCCATTTTGCATATCAACTCCGACGACCAGTGGCAGGTGCGCTGTTCCATCCTATCCCTCAGCGCCGAAGAAACCCAGCTGCCCGCCTACACCGGACGCCTGTACAACAATCGGTTGCTCTCCCCCGTTCCGGCGGCCTGATGACCAGCTCCTCGCTTTAGAAACTAACCCAACTCGACGTCAACTCTAACTTTGGGCTAACCGACCGGCTATGCCTCAATGCTAGAATCACGCATAATTTTAGACATATCATACGCGGGAGTTTTATAAGGAATTGGTGATGAGCGTAAAAACGAAGCTCGACGTACCGACCCTCCAAAAGGGCTTGCACTTCATGTTAGATCACGACGCGCCGGCGGCCTTGTGTATGGTCCGGTCGGATAAAATGCGTATGGTCATCGCGCATGACGCCGGGTTTATGCTGAGTTGGGCACATACACATCCCCGGCCTGTTGACACGCAGCAAACCTTTGCCATCCCGGTATCTATCGCCAAGATGCTGGATAGTGGAATCTTGGCGAACACAGAGATGCTCAGCCTCGAAACGCACGAGCAGGGAGTGCGTTTGCTCCTACAAGGCAGCGATGGCACAAGCGAGCTGCGTTGGCAGCGGCGCGCGTCGGCGTTAGATGCACTCGGCGCCCCTCGCGACCTCGAACCGATGCTGAGTCTACCGCCGCACGCTGCCGAGGTCAGCTTGGCGGAACTCTCCGACATCATCCTACAAGCCTTCTCGCAACCGCGTCTGCCCGACCCTGCGCAAAGCAGCGCGCACGACACCCACATCGCAATTGCGCCGGTTGCCCCCACCATTAGCGTGGACGGCAAGTACCTGGGCCAAACTGAACAAGAGGTTGCCTACTTTGACCTGCACGCTCTGGCCGGTGCCGTTGAGCTGGTGGGCGGGGCAAGCGACAGAGTCAGGGTGCATGTGAACACGCGCAGCAAACCGTTCCTAATCATCGCCGCCGCGCGCGCCGGTGCGCGTGTGCAGTGCATTATCAAAGCCCAAGACACCGCAACACAGCACGGTAACGGCGCTCAATACGATGGGATGCCCTTACCCGCCTGGCAGGTGCCGCAAGAAACAGTCCCACACAGGCCGAGCAAAGACCCGGTGCCGCTCGAACCCGGACAGCTACACAACATCAGCCGCCAGAACCGCCCGCTTGACGCGATGCGAACGGCACTGCTGGAACGGCTCGAAACGCCGTCGCCCGACGCAGAGACCGGTGCGGCATGATAACGTAGGCGCACCACGCGCGGTCCATTGACCTTATTCCGGCATCATGAACCCTGCCCAAGTGCCGGTAAAGCGGAGGCGCATCGCGTCGATCCCGCCGATCATGGCGATCGCCAACCCAAAGCCCAGGATGGCCGGCAGCACTAAATCCGGCCAATCGTGCAGCGTGTTTGCCTGCCCGGTGAAGAGAATCACGATCACGGTTTGCAGCACGGTCATAATCAACAGCACCCCTAGCGTGCTCAGCAGCCCAAGCAGGGTCAGCAGAAGCGGCTGCCTTAGCAGCAGCAAAGCATCAAACGCCAATACCCCCAGCACCAGCACGCCCAACTCTCGCAAGTTTTGCAAGCTGCGCTCGTGCCGCCAATGCCGCCACACCGACTGGTGAAAGACCGGGTAGATAAGGCCCGCCATAGTCAGGCCGTGCAGACTCCCGGTGAGCAAGCGCAGTGTGTTGTGCGGCGTGTAGAGGCCCGGTGTGTTGGGGAAGAGGTGTAGGTATGAGTTGAAGCCATCACCGGCCCACATGACCGAGAAGAAGCCCAGCACGCCCAAGACCAGCGGTGGCGGCATCTGTCCGGCCCGCCCGCGCCCCATCAACAGCGGACCGACAAGGCCCACGATAACCCCCAGGAACATACCGGTACAGCGCGCGCATAAGGGCATCACCACGCCACCGGCGCTGAAGGTGCGCTCCTCGATTTGGTGACAGATGGCATACCCTACCGCGTGTGCCTTACCCTGTAGGCCCGGCGGCGTCCCTATGAGCCACAGTGTCACCGTTGCACCGGTCGCCAGCAAGACCACTATGTGAAGCAGCTTGGAGCGCCGGCTCCGCCTCCCAGGTTGGGGAGGCAAGCGCTGTATGGTCGGGGTAGAGGGCAATTCTTCGCCCCCCGCATCTTCTCCTGCCGGATGTTGTGTCTCTGCGTAGTCAGGCAATCTATTATCCTCTCACGGGAACTGCAAACGCAGCCAGTCTACGATCATGCTTTGTAGCTCCGGCTCTGCGTTAAACATATCTGTGCCGTGTCCGGCTGACCGGTATATCTGGAGCTGCTGTGCACCCTGAGCCAAAGGCGCCAGCGTCCGCACGGTCTCCGCCGAGTAGGTATCATCCTCACTCGCCACCAAGAGCACGGCGCGTTCCCCCAGGGCGACCATCGCGGGTTCGGTCTGGATGCCGTGGAAGTCGAGGCCGGGCGAGAGGAGCACTACCGCGCGGCAAGTTTCGTAGTTCGAGCAAGCGGTCAAGGCCAGGTTTGCGCCGATGCTGGCACCCACGACAGCGATGCGGTGGGAGTCTACGTGCGGCTGGGCGTGCAACCAATCGAGCATCACGCGCACATCGCCTTGCGCCAAGACCCAATCGGGGCCGCCCGCCGTGGCGCCATGCCCGCGCATATCCACCGCGAGCGCCGCAAAGCCTGCCTCTTGCAACGCCGCCGCGAGGCTTTGCCAATCTTCTTTCGTGTGGTTTAGCATGTGTAAGAGCAGCACCCCCGGTGCGTCATTGGGTGTGGGATAGAACAAACCCCGCAGCACCAAGCCGTCGGGCGTGGGGATGTTAACGGCAATCGGGACGGCGGCGTTGTTGGGTTCTGCTGCGGCGGTGGGGTCGTTGACGCCCGGCATTTTGGTCTGGTCTATGGCCGGAAGTTCGGGGATAAACGGGGTCGCCGAGGGGATGAAGGTTGACGTGGGCGTGAGCAGTGCGCCCCCATCACAGCCCAACAATACGCACAATACGATGAGTAAACATAAGGCTTTGTATCGCATCGGGTTAGTCCTTTTGCTTGCCGGCCAGCACGATCATGCGCGGGCAGCCGTCTACAAAAGGCGCGCGGTCGTAATCACCATAGAATTGCAGCCTCTGGAGCTTAGCTTGGCCGAGCAGTAAATCCATCTCGGCGGGGAAGATATAGCGCAGTTGCACCGGCGCGATGCTGCGCTTTACTGTGCCATCCGGCGCGATCAGGTCATATACCCATGTGATCGAGAGCAGCTGTGCGGTGCGGTCGAGCTGGGTGATGGACTGCTGCATGACCGTGCCGCCGGTATCGGGGTCGGTGAAGGTGCGCTCCAGGACAAGCCCCGGTTGGTCTTGAGCGGCGTAGGCTTCGGCAGGGTTAGGTAGGTCGATGACCAACAACCCATCCTCACGCAGCGCCGCCGCGATGTGGCGCAGCGCGGCCAACTGCTCGGACTGCCAGCGTAGATGCATAAAGCCGTTGTAGGCGATGAGCGCCAACCCAAAACGCGGTTTGCTCTCAAACTCGGTCACGCTGGTCTCATGGAAGGTGACCCTTCCGGTTAAGTCGAAACGCCCCGCAAGCCGTCGCTTGGCGCGTTCTAACATCGCGCCGGAGATATCCAGCCCCTCGACCTGAGCTTGTTCGGCAGCCAGATGTAAAGCCACGCGCCCTGTGCCGCATCCCACGTCCAAGACCGGGCCACCGGTCTCTGCCAACAACGCGCTGTAGAGCGCCAAATCCTCGGTGAGGTCTTGATTTTCGGCATCGTAGAAGCGCGCCATATCATAGTATACGTCCAGCACGTTCTTACCTCCTGGCGTTTTAACCCGCAGCTTTCGCTAAGCTCAGACACAAAGATCGGCATATTTTATTTATCGTACATGGTGTATGCGCCCCGCACAACTTATCGGCAACAGAGAAACTGGGATTGCTGCCGGCCTCGGACTCTGATAGAATGAGATTATTAGGTAAAGCAAGGGTATAGTCGAGGCAAGGGAGAGGTGCGCTTAATGCCTGATCCACCACACGTTCTTGTCGCCGATGACGAAGAACCGGCCCTAAAGCTCGTGCGCCGCATCATGGAACGCGAAGGCTTTCAGGTCGAGGAAGCGCAAGATGGTTATGCTGCGCTGGCGGCGGCCAGCGAACAGCACTTTGATCTAATCTTGATGGACGTAAACATGCCGGGCATTGATGGCTTTGAGGTCATCGAACGGCTGCGTGGCAGCGAGCAAACCGCGCGCGTCCCGGTGATCTTGGTCACCGCGCACGCTACCGCATCTACCGACGTCGAGTTGGGCTTGGGGCTGGGGGCAGACGATTATCTGCGCAAACCCTTCGACCCGCGCGAGCTTGCCGCGCGCGCGCGCGCCAAGATCAAGGCGTACCGTCTGGAAGAGCGCCTGAAACGCCGCACCGACGAACTCGAAGCCCTGGTGCACATCGGGGAAGAGCTTAACGAAAGCCTGGAGCTAGACGCCCTACTTACCCACATCCTGAAGGCCACCGCGCGCGAGATACCCGCCGATAACGGCGC
>CAZJBO010000006.1:0-6282 GCA_964544075.1 uncultured Anaerolineae bacterium | reverse complement strand
GGAACCTAAAACCCAAACGCCAATGCTTGCTCGATACAATGTCGGACGCAGAGGTCCCGGAAGCTGTCGCGGTCACGATCTCGGAATGGCTCCAAAACATCTCTAACGATGGCCGGGGAACTACACCTGAGCTGGACGATCTACTTCAATATGATTACAAATCGGCGATGTGGGCGACTCTGGTCCATCATGGCCGCAAGATCGGCACATTGACCCTGCTGCACAGAGAATCCGACGTCTACAACGACGACCATTTGCGCTTGCTCAAATCCATCGCCAAGCAAGCCGCTCTAGCGATCCGTAATGCCCAGCTCCACCGGGAGCTGCGCGACTATGCCGAAAACCTGGAGGAGATGGTCCGGCAGCGCACCGCCGAACTCCAAGATGCCCAGGCCGGCTTGATCCGTTCGGAGAAGCTGGCCTCGCTGGGGCGGCTCTCAGCCGGCATCGCGCACGAGATCAATAACCCTCTACAACCTCTCCTCACCTGCCTCAATATGGCGATCGAGGACCTAACCGATGGCAACCCGATAGACTTGGAACTCTTGCAGGTTGCCGAACAGAGCGTGCGCCGCATCCGTAAGATCACTCAAGAGCTGCTCACCTTTGCCAAAGAGGGCGACGACGAATATCAAGAGATACAGCTCAACAAATTACTCGAAGAAACCTTCATCCTCACCCGGAAACAAATGCAACACGCCGACATCAAGCTCGAAACCGATCTCCGGCCCCTGCCCCCCGTGTATGCTCTGCCCGACCGCCTCCAACAAGTGTTCGTCAACATGATGCTCAACGCCATAGAAGCTATGCCCACAGGAGGCGTCTTGCACATAGGGACGCAAGCAAGCGGCGACTTTGTTGTTGTGTTCTTCGAAGATACCGGGGTGGGAATCGCGCCCGAAAACAAAGACCGTCTGTTCGAACCCTTCTTCTCGACCAAAGGCGAAAACGGTACCGGGCTGGGGCTATCGGTGAGCTATGGCATCATCGATAGTCACGGCGGCACCATCCAGTTTGAATCGGAGATGGACAAGGGAACCACGTTCTACATCTGGATACCGGTCACCCAACAAGCCTCGATCTCCCTGCCGGAGAACCTGTCGATCTCCACTTAGAGCCTATCGCTTCGCCACCGCTGCTACGATGGGTGAAAGACTCCCGTCCTCCTCACGCCACGCTTCGGGCCGGAACTTTGGATCAGAGGCCGACGATACATAACCATACGCAGCGGCAACCCCAGGCACGTCGTCGATCAAGTTGTAGTAGGTGGCATATTGCTGTCCCTTGACCGCTTTCGAGACATCGGCATGGGGATTGCTGAACTCTGTAATCATCAATAGTTTATCGGGCCAGCGCCGCCGATATTCATAGACAATCTCATGCAAGCCGCGCTCCATCTCGGCGACATCCCGGAAGTATTGATGCACGGCGAGCCAGTCGGCTTTGCCGATCGCGCTGCCGCAGCCCGACAAAAACTCCCACATATCCACCGGGCGCACCTTCGGGACCGCCGCGCCCGGTGACATCGCCGCGAAGCCCCACTTGATCTCCGGATACCATGCCGCCAGCCGTGCCCGTACATCCAGCCACCATCGCCCGAACTCGCGCCCGCTGTGCCAGGCGCCGCCGAACCCCTCGGCGACCAGGTTTGGCTCGTTGTGCAGCTCGAAGTAACGGATACCCTGGTCATAGAAGCGCTGGATTGGCGTCTTGGGCTGGCCGACGGGCGCGGGTTCGAAGGTGCGTACATATGCATCCGGCGGCACATTGCGCGGCTTTTTGTTCTGTTGGTCATATAAAGCCTCGAATACCCGCACCACGATAAACATATCCGGATTGATCTGGCGCAGCCGCACGATATCATCGGCGTGGGCGTTGCTGCTGAGCTTCACCGCCGCCATGCGCGCAAGCTGTACGGCACGGAAGTCGGCATTCTGCATCGCGCCGTCCGCGCGTCCGTGCAGCCCGGCGACAAAACGCCCGGTCGGGGTGGGAATCTCCGGCACGGCGAGGGCGGCGTCCATCACCTCTAGATATTGCGCAGCGCAATATCCGACCACGCCGGTGGGGGTGCGCACCTTGACCCACGCGCCGGGATGCCAGATTTTCCAAAGCACTTCGGCGTCATATTCTTCGGGGTCTAGCTCGGTGCCTTCCGGGATGACCGCAAGAGTGGGGTTGGCAGTGCCCGGCCCCGACCGCACGCGCAGCCGCACGGTCGGCACGAGGCGCAGATTGGGCCAATAGAGGTGTGGGGTGGGGTCTGTGAGGTCACAGGGGAAGTTTGTCTCACCGGCGGCGGTTGCACCGATCTTTTTAAAGGTCAGGTGCAGGTGTGAGCCGGACGAATTGCCGGTGTTATCGGAATATGCTATTAGCTGTCCGGCTGTGACGGCTTCGCCCGGCTTAACCAAGATCGTGTTTTCAGAGAGGTGTGCATAAACCGTCTGATAGCGCACGCCTTCCACGCTGTGGTTGATGCGCACGCGCGCTCCATAAGCGTTGCCGTCGTCGGTTTGGTGGATGGAATATACCACACCATCGGCACAAGCATATATGCGTGAGCCTCGATTGTTAAACGTTGGGGCGCGGATGTCGATCCCCTCATGGCCGGGGAGCGCGACGCCGCTGCATTTGAAGCGGCTGTAATAGGCTTTGTTCGCGCCGAAGGGCTGGGTGGTCATTGGGTAATCGCTCGGCCAGCGCAGCCGGAAGCCGCTCGGCTCTGGTTGGACAACCTCACCATAACGCTTGCCCGATTCGATGCGCTTTTGCAATGCGAAGTAAAGCTCTGCCGGCAGCGAGGCCGCGATGTGGTCGGTGGCGGCGTTGGGACAGACGTCACGGACGTAGGCCAGCATATCGCGTCGCCACTCTCGTACACCGCCCACCACCGTGATGACCTCAAAACGGCACAGGTTGGCCGCGCTGGAGTCGTGTGTGACATGCACGCCCTGAAATGCGCGTTGGTAGTCATATGAGGCATCTACCCATTGGCCGACCTCGGCGAGGTTCGAAGGTACTAGAATCACTTGGGGTTGATAAGTCATCGGCCTGGCCTCCCATGCAAGGTTTATGTGCTGATCCACTTGCTCATTATACTTTTGCACGCGGAGGATACAAAGTGCCTCTCTCCTATCTCAACAGGCACACGCTTTGTCCAAAGCATATGCCACTTCGAAGCCGCTGAGGTAGTCGCTTGTACCATAATGACAATGGACGCAACAAAACACGGCCCTGCCTCTAAAATATACAGAAAACGCCCCTTGACAAGCCACCGGTTACCTGATATGATTGCGCGCAGCTTAATACTATCAAAAACGTTGAACCGGAAGAGTAAACGTCAAAGCGATGTCCAGAGAGCCGCCGGTTGCTGAGAGGGCGGTACAAGCGCAGATGTTGAATGGGCCGGGGAGTTGCAAAGGCGAACACATAAAGTAGCCTTTGCCGGAAGCGCCACCGTTACCAGGGCCGAGGCGATGCGTCCGGAAGGACCAGTCGCTGCAAATGAGTGAGGCTGGCTCACATCCCTTACATCCGCCATCACAGGCGGGTTGTTGTTTTATGGGGCAAGAGCCGCCTAACAGAGGTGGCACCACGGGTTTATTAACACTCGTCCTCAAGCTGAGGGCGGGTGTTTTTCGTGTATCTGTTCACCTGTTCTCTGTGGGGGCTTTGCCCCCACACCTCCGCCTGCGCGGAGTCTTCGAAGGACTTAGCAGTCCTGGACCTGCATTTGCGCGGCTTTGCCGCGCTTGCTGACCGAAAGTAATGCCTAAGGCTCAAAGCTCCAGGCGAATAATAGATATTTTTTCGTTTAGGCCGGATACAACCATAACACACACAGGAGAATACAATGGCTGAAGAGAAGAAAAAGGGGCGCATCCTCACCGGTGACCGGCCCACAGGGAAGTTCCACATTGGGCACTATGTGGGGACGTTGCAGAATCGCGTGAAGCTCCAAGACGAATACGACACCTTCCTGCTAATCGCCGATTACCACTCGTTGACCACACACCCCGACAAAGCCGACGTGATGCGCACCCGCGAGAACATCCGAGAGGCGGTCCTGGCGAACTACGCAGCGGGTATCGACCCTAACAAGGTCACCTACTATGTGCAGTCAGACATCCCCGAAACCGCCGAACTCACCCTGCTCTTTAGTATGCTCACGACCGTGCCGCGCCTTGAGCGCGTGCCTACACTGAAAGACGTGATGAAGGCACAGCACATCGAGCAGCCCTCGGCAGGGCTGCTGAACTACCCGGTCCTGCAAGCCGCCGACATCCTCATCCCGCGCGCTCATCTCGTGCCGGTGGGCAAGGATCAAGCAAGCCACATCGAGGTCACGCGCGAGATTGCCCGGCGCTTTAACCGTGTGTTCGGCACGGTCTTCCCAATCCCGAAAGCACTCATTGGCGACGTGCCTACCCTCATCGGCACCGACGGCCAGGCCAAGATGAGCAAAAGCATCGGCAATACGATCTACCTCGACGATGACCCCGATACGGTCGCCAAGAAGGTGCGCGGTATGTATACCGACCCCAAGCGCCTCCGCGCCACCGATCCCGGCACGGTGGAGGGGAACCCGGTTTTCATCTATCACGATGCTTTTAACCCAGATAAGGCAGAGATTGCCGACCTGAAAGCCCGCTACCGGGTGGGGAAGGTGGGTGATGTGGAGGTCAAGCAAAAGCTGACCATCGCGATAAACAACTTCCTTGCGCCGCTCCGTGCGCGCCGTGCCGAACTCGAAGCACGCCCCGATGACTTGGTGGATATTCTGCGTGCAGGGCTGAAACGCGCCCGCCCGATCGCACAAGAGACTCTGGCGCTGGCACGCGAGGCGATGGGCCTCAGCAGCGTGGTATACCCATCATTTGCCGACCTATACGCCGGCAAAGCGCCCAAATAGCACAGGTTCCCCTTTTTCATTAACTAACCGTTGTCCGTTACGTATCAAGCATAAAGGAGACTATGATGACCGATATACTCAAGTATCAACTAAGCGAAGATGCGATGCCGACCACTTGGTACAACATCGGCGCCGACCTCCCTGTGCCGCCGGCTCCGATCCTGCACCCGGTCACTAAAGAGCCGGCAAGCCCGGAGTTCCTCAACATGCTCTTCCCGATGGCGCTCATAATGCAAGCCGCCAGCAAGGAACGCTACATCGACATCCCCGGCCCGGTGCTCGACGTATATCGGCAGTGGCGGCCATCGCCGCTCTATCGCGCGCGCCGCCTGGAGAAGTTCTTGGATACGCCCGCGCGCATCTACTACAAATACGAAGGGGTCTCGCCCGTGGGGAGCCACAAGCCCAACACCGCCGTGGCCCAGGCTTACTATTCGAAGCAAGAGGGTGCAAAGAAGCTGAGCACCGAGACCGGCGCGGGACAGTGGGGCAGCGCGCTTTCTATGGCCTGCAACTACTTCGACCTAGAATGCCAGGTCTTCATGGTCAAGGTAAGCTATCATCACAAGCCCTACCGCCGCTCGATCATGCAGCTGTTCGGGGCCGAGGTCATCCCCAGCCCCTCCGACCGCACCGAGGCCGGACGTCACATCCTGGCGGAATCTCCGGAAAGCCTCGGCAGCCTCGGCATGGCGATCAGCGAAGCGGTAGAGGTGGCGGTGAAGGAAGCCGGCACTATGTACAGCCTCGGCAGTGTGCTGGACTATGTATTGATACACCAAACCATTATAGGCGAAGAAGCTCTCCTCCAGTTCGAGAAGGCCGACGATTACCCAGACGTGGTGATCGGCTGCGTGGGCGGCGGGTCAAACTTCGCCGGGATCGCCTTCCCCTTCCTGCGTGCGCGGCTGCACGACGGCAAAGAAACGCGCTTCGTGGCGGTCGAGCCGATGGCCTGCCCGACTATGACCAAAGGTAAATATGCCTTCGACTATGGCGACACGGCGCGCACGGCCCCGATCGCGAAGATGCACACGCTTGGGCATTCCTTCGTGCCGCCGGGCATCCATGCGGGCGGGCTGCGCTATCATGGCATGGCGCCGCTGATTAGCCTGCTGAGCGATGCCGGCTACATCGATACCCTGGCGTATCACCAGATCGGGGTCTTCAAAGCTGCGGTGGATTTCGCCCGTTGCGAAGGGATCGCGGTTGCACCGGAGACCGCACACGCGGTCAAGGCGACAATCGATGAAGCATTGCGGGCAAAAGAAGCCGGCGAAGAACGCTGCATCCTGTTCAACTTGAGTGGGCATGGCTTCCTTGATATGGCAGCCTACGACAGCTACTTTGCCGGGGAACTAAGGGAC
>CAZJBO010000005.1:8138-22546 GCA_964544075.1 uncultured Anaerolineae bacterium | reverse complement strand
GAGCGCGGCATTGCGTTGGATAAAGTCAAACAAACCGGCGACCAGACGAAGCGTCTCCATATCGCCCGGTCGGCGTGGACGCACAACGAAAGTGATATTGCCTTCACGCCCTTTTGGGAAAAAATACTGCGACCCTTGCGTGCATTTAACAGTGTCACGCTTCAAATCAAAAGGGCGGACAGATTCTGTTTGGTCGTCGCTGATGTACAAAGAAAACATCTTCGTCCAGTTGGTCGCACCGAACAGCCGACACGCGGGGCAGAGGCCGGCATCGGCGAGTGCCTGTTGTTCCTTTACGCCAGCTTCGAGACGTGCTTTGTAGACTTTGACCTTTAATTCTTTGCATTTACCATCGGTCGCACCGCACGCCCAACCACCCAACCCCCGCACAAACACCTCATACCACCAGCGCAAGCTGCCGATGATGCCGGTCTCGTGGATGCGGTCTACTTTCCCGTCAACACCGCCCGTCCATAAAGGAGTAAGTGTTTTAAGTACTAAATCCATTTCCACCTCCACGCAATTAGAAGACACTTGTCACCATATCAGTATACCACAGGTTGAACCAAGTATCTCCTAATTTCACGTAGGGCATATGAGCGGGTTGAGGATATGATATTTTGTTTGGTACGTCGTATTTTTACTAAAATGTTGAGTTCCAGGTGTAATAGTGCCCTTCGCCATCTGCTGCAGCTGGACAGCACGGGCCGAAGGCTGCGTTGTTGTATGTCCGGTGGCCAGATCGACGGTTCAATAAAATAAGGTTTGACTACATAAGAACGGAGCTGTCCGCCATGAAGTTTTCTGTGACGTATCCTGACAGGAAGCGCGTTAATCCATGCCCTGACGATAGTCTCAATCACCTTTTCTTTCTTAGGCTGGATTCTACTCTGGCTCATGATGTAACTGGCTGCGGCCTCCAATTGTGACATCATAGGCTGTTGCAAGGTCAAGGCAAGTTTTTCCAGAGCATCTGTAACGACAAGGTGTGCAACACGTGTTTGTCTAGAAAGGCGACGTGCGGCTAAATATAGCATTAACGCCTCAGTGGGCCTCAACCTCACGTTAGTCATGTAGCACATACGATCTATAGTGTAGACACCTCGTTCGTTTTCCTGGATGGGAACCGTCGATCTTAAACTCTCTATATCTCGCCAGACAGTTGTTCTGCTGACATTGAAGCGATCCGCTAACTGTTGAGCAGTGAAACCATCTCTACGCTGCAAGAGTAAACGTTCTATTTCTTTTAGACGTTCTGCTTTATTTGCGCTTCTATTCATTATTGCAACCTCTAGCCGTGTTTAATCAAGATGTACATAGGATACCACTAATGCACCTAAAAGGACGCAACAGACCTTTCCCATCACCGATAAGTAATGCTAATATGATTCAGCTAGATGATAGTGTGACAACTGAACAAGAAAGCCATAAAGCACATGCAATACCGTCTGAATGTCAAGGTGTTTTGCCCTCACAGGTTTTCTTCGCGTCAACTATCTGTCATTATAAATGACCTTCGTTGCAAGTAATGCAACGAGACGCCGGTAATTTTCAGTAAAGTGGAGCGATTCCCCCCGCCCCCCCCCCCCACAAAAAAAAAACCCACATACAGACAGCAAAAGCACACAACCCCCGCCAGAACTCCGCGATGCAGGGCGTTAATGCGCACCCCGCCGGCTTGACGCTCCACAGAATCGGGGTTAGAGTTCCATCGTAGCGGGGAGCGATACCATGAGTTGGAAGACGCAGCTCGACACTATTGCAGCCGACAAATTTTCTGGCGCCACCGATCTTACTTCCCACACTGCCCGCGCCTTGTGTGCAATGTGCGAGACCGAGAAATTCGCTTCGTCCAACGCCCTCCACCAAACCTTCCAAGATGTCGTCCATCACCTCATCGCCCACCATCCAGAGGTCGCACCGCTGATGGGCTTGCTCAACACCATATTCTTTGTCGTGACAGGCACACCCGACCTACCAACTGCATTAGAGGATGTCTGCAAAGCCGCCCGCACATTTGTCACCGAGATGGGTGTCGCACGGCGTGAGGTGGTAAACAAATCCAGAGGGCTGCTGCCCGCCGACGTGACCGTGCTCACACACGCGCGGAGTTCCACAGTCGCTGCGCTGCTCACCGCAGCCATACAGTCGGGCCGCCATCTCAAAGTATTCTGCCACGAATCGCGACCGCTACACGAAGGCCGCGCGATGGCTACCGAGCTATCAGCCGCCGGCATCGAGGTTGTCTTCTCTGTAGATGCCACCGCCTACACCAACCTACACGAGTGCGAGCTGGTCTTGCTGGGCGCTAACAGCCTGACCGAGCAAGGCCTGTTCAATACCATCGGCACAGCCTCGATCGCGGTGAGCGCGCAAACCCTGGGCATACCGGTCTATGTCCTCACCGATACTACCAAAGTGTGGCCGACGCGCCTCGGCTCGGTGTTGGTGAAGCAATACCCCACTACAGAGATATGGCTAAACGCACCGGCAGACATCCAAGTCTCTAACATCTACTATGATATGACGCCCTGGCAATCTATCGCCGGCATCATCACCGAGCGCGGCCTCCTGACGCCGGACGAAGTGCGCCTCATCAGCCGCGAGAAAACCGTACATCGCCACCTCCAAACGATTGTTGCCGACGTGCGCAGCATCCTTTAAACCACTAAGCCACCATGCCAAACGGGGAGAAAATGAACCAGATTACCGACTTCGCCAACGCCCTGCGCCCCCGCATCGCCGGGGATGTGCGCACCGACCCTATGTCTCGCCTGCTCTACAGCACCGACGCCAGCAATTACCAGATCATGCCCCTGGCAGTCGTGATGCCCAAAACCACCGACGACATCGTCGCCGCCGTACAAACCGCCGCCGCATATGGCCTGCCGGTCCTGCCGCGTGGCGCCGGCACCAGCCTCGCCGGTCAGACCGTCAACACCTGCATCGTCATCGATACCAGCAAACACATCGACCGACTCCTAGAAGTCAATGCCACAGAACACTGGGCGCGCGTCCAACCGGGTATCGCGCTGGATGCTCTAAACCGCAAGGTGGCCCCTCACGGCCTAACCTATGGCCCCGACCCCGCCAGCGGCAACCGGGCCACGATGGGCGGCATCCTCGGCAACAATGCCACGGGGTCACACTCTATTGTCTACCGCATGACCGTCGATCATGTGCACGAGGTGACCGCCGTGCTCACCGATGGTTCGGTCGCGACCTTTGGCCCCACCAACGCGCAAGGCTGGGCGGCGAAAGCCAAAGGCCACACTTTGGAAGCCCAAATCTATCGCACGCTGGGAGAAATCATCGACCAAGACGCCGACCTGATCCGCAGCGGCTATCCGAAGGTGTGGCGGCGCGTGGCAGGCTATAACCTCGACCGGCTGGTCGAAGGTCCGACGCGCAATCTGGCCTCCCTGCTCGTGGGCAGCGAAGGCACGCTGGGCTTCATCATCGAGGCAAAGGTTAACCTGGTAGAAAAGCCCAAACATACTGCGCTTGCCATCTTCCACTTTGACGATCTGCTTGCTGCGCTGCGACAAGCGCCACGTCTGCTCGAAGAAGATATATCTGCGCTCGAACTTATCGACGGCAACATCGTCGAGCTTACGCGCAGCTCGCCTTACGCTGCGCTTGCCGGCTGGATGCACGGCAACCCTGATGCACTGCTCGTTGCCGAGGTCAGCGGCGGTGCCCCCTCCGAGGTAAAGGCCAAGCTCGACAGGGTGGCGGCCATCAAAGCAGGGCAATCTGTCGTTGTGCGCGCCGAGACGCCAAAAGCGATTAACGAGGTGTGGGCCGTGCGCAAGGTCGGCTTGGGTATCGTGATGAGCCGCCCCGGTGACTTCAAGCCCCTACCGTTCATAGAAGATGCGGCAGTGCCGGTGGAACACCTGGCCGAATATGTGCACGACCTCCGCACGATGTTGGCAGAGCACGGCAAACACGCGGTTTATTATGCGCACGCCAGCGCAGGCGTCTTGCACATCCGCCCCACGCTCAACCTAAAAGATGCCGGCGAGATTGAGGTCATGAAGCAGATCGCCCAGGCCAGCTTCGAGCTTGCCCAGAAGCTGGGCGGCTCCACCTCCGGCGAGCACGGCGACGGCATCACACGCTCACAGTTCAACCGTCCGCTTTATGGCGACGCGCTGTTCGAGCGTATGGTGCAGGTGAAGAAAGCCTTTGACCCCGACAATCTATTCAACCCCAACCGTGTTGTCGCCGCGCCCGATATGGGCGCGAACCTACGCTATGGCCCGGCATACCAAACCGCCGAACCCCAACACCGGCTCTACTTCGACTGGTCGCAGTGGGGAGGCTATGCCGGCGCGGTGGAGATGTGCAACGGTTCGGCAGAGTGTCGCAAGCACGACACCGGCGCGATGTGCCCCAGCTTCATGGCGACCCGTGAGGAGGCCGATAGCACACGGGGACGGGCCAACGCGCTGCGCGCAGCGCTCAGCGGGCGGTGGCCCGATGGCCTCACCAGCGCCGGGATCAAAGAGGTGCTGGACCTGTGCCTCGAATGCAAGGCCTGTAAATCTGAATGCCCCAGCGCGGTCGATATGGCTCGGCTAAAATCCGAGTGGCTGTCACAATATCACGCCGAACATGGCTTTACTCTGCAAGAGTTCATCTTTGGCTATATGCCCTTCCTCAGCCGCTTGGCGACCCCATTCGCGCCGCTGGTAAACGCGATGTTCAAGAGTCCGTTGGTGCGGAAGTCGATGGAAGCGCTCGTGGGCATCAAGGCAAGCCGCCCCTTCCCGCCCTTTGTCTTCGAGACACAAACTTTCGACAAATGGTTTAACCGCCGGGCGAAGGCACAGCACGGCACGGCAGACGGGCGCCCTGAAGTGGTCTTGTTCGCAGACTCGTACTGTATGCGCAACTATCCACACCTGGGGCAAGCCACCGTGCGCGTGCTGGAGGCGCTGGGTTACCGGGTGCGCCTGGGGCCAGACATATGCTGCGGGCGCACCTTGATTAGCAAGGGCTTCTTGGGACAAGCCAAGCGGCAGGGCGAGAAGATGGTGGCGGCGATGGCGAACGCGACCGATGGCTTCCGGCTGCCGGTGATCGGCATCGAGCCAAGCTGCCTGCTCACCTTCCGGGACGAGTATTTGGTGCTGCTGGACGACAGGCGCCGCAATGCGCTGGCCGAGGTTAGCTATACGATTGAAGAATTTGTGGCGGGGCAGGCGAGCGGCGGCAAGCTGCCGCTCGCGCCGGGCTATGCGCTGCGTGCGCAGCCCGGCCATGTGAAGGCCCATGTGCATTGCTACCAAAAAGCCCTAATCGGCAACGATCCGGTGGCCGCCGCAATGCGCGCGTTTGGCTACACCGTGGATATCATCGACTCCGGCTGCTGCGGCATGGCAGGCTCCTTCGGCTATACAAAGGACCATTACGCAGTCAGTGTCGCGGTGGGCGAGCAGCGGCTTCTCCCGGCGGTGCGGGCGGCAGCGGCAGACTACTTTATCGCAGCGGCAGGGGTATCGTGCCGCACACAGATCAAAGACCTGGGCAAGCGTGCCGTCATGCACCCGGTCGAGATCATGGCAGCAGCGCTGCGCTATGACGAAGCACAGTAAGGCATGGTATATGTACGTGGTGCGCTGCGCCAACGGTGCGCTCTATACCGGCATCACAACCGACGTAGCGCGGCGGGTGCGGCAGCATAACGCGGGGCGCGGCGCACGTTACACACGGATACACCGCCCGGTAGTGCCGGTCGCAGCGTGGCGCTTTGATGCCACAGACGACGACAAAGCACACAGCCGTGCGCTCCGAGCCGAAGCACAGTTCAAAAAGCTCCCCCGTGCACGCAAGCTGGCGGAGGTCGCCGGTGCCGGCGACTGGGCCGGCGGCGTGCGGGTCACCGACCGGACAGAGCACGACTCAGCACCCTAATACAAGTTTTTGTACACCCATCTTTGACAAAGAGAGGGTGAGTGTTTACAATTCCTTCCATTATGGGGTGTGCCTCAATCACACGCGGCACACCTTACTTTTGTGTACCCAAGCCACACGTGGAGGCACGCCTAGATGAAGGAATATCAAACCGGAAAGTTGAGGAACATCGCCCTGGTTGGTCACCAGGGCGCGGGTAAAACATCGCTGGCCGAGGCTATGTTGTTTGACACCGGTGCCCTGAACCGCTTAGGGAACGTCATGGACGGCACTACGGTATCGGACTACGACGAAGACGAAAAAGAACGCGGCATTTCGTTGAACACCACGCTCGTGCCTTGCGAACTGGACGGCTACAAGATCAACGTGCTCGACACCCCCGGCTATACCGACTTTGCCGGTGAGGTAATCAGCGCAGTGCGCGTGGCCGATGCCGTGCTCGTGCTCATCGATGCGGTCGCCGGCGTCGAGGTCGGCACCGAGCTGGCATGGGGTTATGCCGACCGTTATGACCTGCCGCGCTTTCTGGTCATCAACAAGCTGGACCGCGACAATGCACGCTTTGAGGCAGCAATGGAGAACTTGCACACCAACTTCCCCGGCGTCAAGTTCCTGCCCATGCAGCTCCCCGTAGGCGCCCAGCAAGACTTCAAAGGCGTAATAGACCTCATCTCGATGAAGCTGCGCAGCGGCGCCGGTGACGCCCCGGCAGACATCCCGGCGGATATGGCCGACGATGCCGAAGCTGCCCGCCTTGAGATCATCGAGACCGCCGCCGAAAACGACGAGGCATTGCTCGATAAATACTTCGAGGAAGAGACCTTGAGCGAAGATGAGATTCGCCAGGGCTTGCGCACGGCCATCAACAATAACGCAGTTGTGCCGGTATTCATCGTCGCTTCAACCGCAAACGTCGCGGTCAAGCCCTTGATGGAAGCAGTGCTCGAATTCATGCCCAACCCCTCCGAACGCCCTGCCGTCATCGCAGAAGGCGCCGAGGGCAAGGAAGAACTCAAGGGCAGCGACGCGGGGCCGTTGGCAGCCTATGTCTTCAAGAGCGCTGCCGACCGCTTCGTGGGCACGCTCACCTTCTTCCGCATCTTCTCCGGCACCCTCAACGCCGATACGCGCTACTATAACGTAAACAAGGGCATCGAAGAGCGCTTCGGCCCCATCTATGTAATGCGCGGAAGCGAGCAAAACGCGGTCCCCACCATGCACGCGGGCGACATCGGCGCGGTAGCCAAGCTGAGCGACACCCACACCGGCGACACGATCGCCGATAAAGGGCACCAGCTCACGATCAGCGCGCCAGAATACCCCACACCGGTCTATGCAGTCGCCATCTTCCCGCATACCCAGGGCGACGCCACCAAGATGGGCGCAACTCTGACCTCGCTATGCAACACCGACCCTACCCTCCAATGGCACCAAGAAGCCTCCACGCGGCAAACGATCATGGAGGGGATGGGCGAAATGCACATCCTGACCAACATCAAGCGCGCCGAACGTTTCGGCGTCAACCTCGATACCAGCGTCCCAAAGGTGCCATACCGCGAGACCATCACCAAGACCAGCCAAGCGCGCTATCGTCACAAAAAACAGACCGGCGGCTCCGGGCAGTTCGGCGAAGTGTATCTCCGCCTCGAACCGTTGGAAAGCGGCGCTGGCTTTGAATTCGCCAACGAAATCGTCGGCGGCGCAATATCGGCAACATATGTCTCTTCGACCGAAAAGGGCATCCGGCAGGTCCTGGGCCAGGGCGTGATCGCCGGGTACCCGGTAGTAGACTTGAAAGCTATTGTCTACGACGGCAAGGAACACCCGGTCGACTCTAAGGACATCGCCTTCCAGATCGCGGGGCGCGAGTCTTTCAAGCTGGCCTTCAAAGACGCCGGCCCTGTCTTGCTTGAACCGATCATGAACGTTAGAGTGGTCGTGCCTGATGCCAACATGGGCGATGTGCTCAGTGATATGAACACGCGCCGAGGCCGGGTACAAGGCATGGATACGGCAGGGAACAAAAGCATTGTCACGGCGCGAGTGCCGCTGGCCGAGATGCAACGCTATGCCAACGATCTCCGCTCCTTCACCCAGGGGCGCGGGGTGTACAGCATGGAGTTTAGCCACTACGACCGGGTACCTTCGCACCTGCAAGCTACCATCGTTGAGGCCGCTCAAAGCGAAGAGGAAGAAGAGTAAGCATCCGTCCCCATGCGCAATCTCTAAGGGCACGGCATCTGCCGTGCCCTTTTTTGTTTGGCGGTATGGGGGTTAGCCTCGCCGCACCAACGCATCCCATACGTGCTGGCGCAACACATCGGGGTCAACCGGCTTTTCTAGGTAACCGTTGACATTAGCCACCATGTGGGCAAAGACTTGGTCTTGTTCCGAAGCCATCCCGGTCACGATAATCACAGGGATGTCTCGCAGCAAGGCGCTTGCCTTCATCTGCTGGATCACTTCCCAGCCGTGCATTCCGGGCATGATTAAATCTAGAAGGACCAAATCAGGCTCGACATCTTCGATCGTCGCGAGCGCGCCCTGACCGCTGCGGGCGGCAATGCACTTGACGCCCAACTGCTTCAATATCTTAGCCACCAGGATTGTAAACGCCTCGTCGTCGTCCACACATACCACAGTACGGGCCTGCGCCAGGGGCTTAAACGTCGATGTACAACGATCCGGCACGTCGTCGATCAGCTCGCCTGTGCCGTGCTCTATAAAGGCCACCGCCGATTGTCCAAACACGTCGGGTGCGCCACGCTGCAAAATCTGCTGTGCACGCTCAGCCTCGCTCAGCTGAGAGAAAAACTTCCCCCCGGCAGATAACACTACTACAATGCCACCATACTTCACCGCTTTGTAATGTTCGCTAATCCTCAGTGCTGCCATATGCTCACGCACTGCCCCCAGGTGCGCTGCCGGGAATGCCGTGTCGATATAAAACTGTCGCGGGCGTTTGCTTTCCGTCATTTATAATATCTCTACTTTCACTTTCCTAGAGTATACAATCGAACACGATTTGTCCACAACCACACCCACGCGGAGGATCTCCGGCCCACCTCATCCGGACACTTCACCGCGCCCGTTTACCTTGCGTTTGTGCCTACGAAGGTAGATAATCAACTATGTGTTGTCAATCCGGTAGCGGATGGGGGTAGTGGTTATGCAGAATTTAGTGGGCGCACAAATCGGTGTATATCGGATCGTAGAACGCATCGGTGAAGGCGGTATGGCCGCCGTCTACAAGGCTTATCAGGCCAGCGTAGACCGCTTCGTCGCGCTAAAGATATTGCCCTCACACTATGCCACCGACCCCGCCTTCGTGGGACGCTTCACACAAGAAGCCCGCGTCATTGCCCGGCTCGAACACCCTAACATCATCCCCGTGCACGACTTCGGCGAACAAGACGGCGTCACCTACTTAGCAATGCGCTACCTACAGGCCGGTTCACTAAAAGAGATTCTAGAAAAGGGCGCGCTCCCGGTTGCCGATATACAGCGTGTGCTATCACAAGTCGCCAGCGCACTAGACTATGCACACCGCCAGGGCGTCATCCACCGCGACATCAAACCCGCCAACATCTTGGTAGACCCCGACGGCAATGTCTTCCTCACCGATTTTGGTATCGCCAAGATACTAGAGGGCAATGTCAGCTTCACCGCCACCGGCGGCACGGTCGGCACACCGGCCTACATGCCCCCGGAACAATCGGTGGGGGGGAAGGTTGACGCCCGCTCCGACATCTACTCGCTGGGCGTGACCCTATATGAGATGTTAACCGGGCGCGTGCCCTTCCAAGCCGATACACCGGTTGCGGTCATCCTCAAACACCTCCATGATCCGCTCCCCTTGCCGCACGAGGTCAACCCCGATGTCTCGGTCGATGTCGAGCGCGTGGTTATGCGCGCGATGGCGAAGGACCCCGAAGACCGCTACGAACGCGCCAGCGAGATGTCCGATGACTTCACCCTGGCCGTCTCTATGGCAGAAACCCGCGAGGTCGCCCACTCTGAACTCGTGCAGCGCGTCGAGAGCACCGCAGCGATTCGCTCATCCGCCATCGTAACGCCGGAGATGCGCGCGGAATATATGCGAACCCCCACACCAAGCCACCGGTCCACGGCTTCGTCGGCCCCCACAGAGGCGGCCACCCCGACAGCTTCACAAACCGTGATCGTGCAAGGCGGGCTGCCCAAGTGGATGCCTGTAGTGATGGTTGGGATAGCGCTGCTCGTCCTGGCGGTGGTGGCCTTGCTCGCGCTCAAGGTGTTGAACATCGACAAGCCAGAGACGCTGTCATCAGAAAATCGTGACACCACGGCGACGAATGTTGCCATCATAGGCGCCTTTGCCTCCCTGACCGCCGAAGCCGAGGCAGTCGGGGCGACCAAGATCGCCAACGCCGAAGCAGTGGTGCAGACCGCTACCGCCGAGGCCGCGCAAGATACCGACGGCGATGGGCTGAGCAATGCGCGTGAGGCAGTGCTCGGCACAGACCCCAATAACGCAGATACCGACGGCGACGGCATACCCGATGGCATCGACGTAGTCCCTCTCATCGAGGCAACCTTTACCCCATCGCCCACCGAGACACCCCTGCCGGAGCTACAACCCGGCGAGACATATTCCCACCCCTCCGGTGATTTCGACGTCATCCCGCCTGCCGGTTGGATATTGGACGAAACGGTCAATGTCACCTTCGGGAACGAGATATGGGGCGGGCAGGTTTACATCAACACCGCCGGGTGGCACAACGACACGCTGGGGGCAAGCGCAAGCGTGGGGGTGCTCCACCTCAACCAAACGATTACACACGATTCACTTGTGGCGTATACCAACGCCTTCTCATTTAACTTCTGGCCTTACGACAGCTACGAAATTGTCGATACCGATTATCAGAGCGACCCGATACAGCTCGACCTGACCGCCGTGATGAACGGGGACGATCTCGTCGCCCGCCAGTGGGACGGTGCGGTCGAGGATACGGTATGGTTCTTACATATCGCCGTACCCGTTGATACCCCCGCAATGCTCGAACAGATCAAAACGTTCATGCTGCCCACGCTCCAGGTTCACCCCGGCGAGTGGACCGATATGGCCGAGCTGGGACCCCGCTATATCCACCCCTCCGGCGACTTCGAGGTTAGCCCCCCTGCCGGTTGGGAACGCATCGGGGAGACGGTTGAGGACGAAAACAGCAGCACAACGTGGCAAAACAGCGAAGATCACGACATGCTGGAAGTATCGGTCACACGTTTCGATGCGGCGCTCACACACGATGAGGTCGTCAGCTACTTCAGAAGCGGTCACGTCACCACCGGACTCGACCGCTACGATGAGTATGCCATCACCGACATCAACTATGAGAGCGACCCCATCACCGTGAACTATACGCTGGCGCTTGACGGCCAAACATTCGTCGCGCGCGCATGGGCCGGCGCAACCGAGCAGCTTTTGTGGGAGCTGTTCATCATCGTGCCCGAAGCCGAGGCCGAACAGCTAGACGCGCTTGGGACGTCCATCATGCCCACCTTTGTCGTGAACCCGACATCAATGCTTAGAGACGTGGCCTTCGCCGCACAGATGTTCGAGGAAACCAAAGTAAAGCCGCCCCTGTATGTCGAAGACTTCGCCAACAATACGGGCTATTGGCAGCTCCAAGATGACGCCATCCACGAAGATGATGCCGTACGGCTGCCTGCCGCCTCTACGGTCGCGTGCGATTGTTGGAACGTCGGCCCCTTCGCCTTGTACACCGACCTAACAATCACAGAGGCTGACGCCGAAGAAGCTGTTCTGCTCTTCACCTTCGGCTCTAACGAAGTCCTCTTCGATCTGACGGATATGGCAAGCCCGTCTCTGTCGCTCCTGCACAACAACAGCGTCATAACAACCCTGCCGGTAGACCCCACGCTCCTTGCGCTGGATACCATCATACCACTCTGGATCATATCCGATGGGGAGCAACGGGTAGCCGTGCTCATCGGGGAACCGGATCAAGACTTTACCCACATCAAACCCATCTTGGCCGCCGAAAATGTCGCCCTGGAATCGGGACGGTTGAGCTGGCACACCGGGGCTATGACGGCAACGCTGGACAACATCCGGCTATGGGACTTTGCATCACCGGCTTTCGCCACATTCGATGCAGCTGCCGGCGCGTTCGGCGAGAGCATGAAAGAAAAAATGGGCAATATGCCACCGCTCGTTGAAGACAGGTTCGAAGAGGTGAGCGACGCATGGTACATTGACGGCAGCACCTGCAAGTTCGCCAATATGTTGGGGCTGTGCGGCATGGACGCCAACGCGGTTTATCGCTACCAAGCAGTGCGAGAGTTCCTGCTTGGGATTGATATGCGCCTCGACCGCTTGCACCTGGGTAACTGGGCTTTGTTCAGAGTGAGTTTCGCGGCTGAAGACGAAGCTAACTATTCCCTCTCCTTCGCCTTCCCACCAAACAGCTACCCCAACGTAGAGTTGCGCCGGGTCAACGATGAAACAGGTGAAGAAGAAACCCTAATCGAAAGCTACTTCGCCCCCAGCTTGATGCCAATCGGCGAACCTTTCCGCCTGAACGTGATGGCCGCCGAGGGACAGTTCGCCGTCTATATTGACGACAGCATGGTCCTATATGCCGAGGATGTCCATCCGGGCGATGGGCTAATTACACTCGGTGTCGAGTATATGCACACAAGCCTGACAGAATTCGACCTATGGCCGGTAGGCCAACCCCCGGCCCCACCGGTCGTTGACATGATAACCTGCTGGGACGAACACGCCGAGCAAAACGCCCTTTGCTTAGAGTCTAGAGACCGCCCGGTTCTCTCGCTCCCACCCTTTAGGTTCAACGTAGGACACTCCGCATGGGCACCGGACGGACGGCGGCTCGTGGTGGACGGCGAAGCAATGGATGGCACATCACGGCTCTGGGTGGTAGACGTGAACTGTCACGAGCGCCCCGACTGCATAGGTACGCCGAGTCCGCTTGCACGCGACCATATCACCTACGCATCCTCCCCCGATTGGTCGCCCGACGGCGCATGGATTGCCTTCATAGATAACTGCGCGCTGGCCGCCATCCGACCCAACGATAAAGACTACCATCTGCTCTATCAGACAAACGCAGAGGAGTGCACGACCAGCCTTGCTTGGGCGCCGCCCTCTCCGGCAGGCGCACGCTTGGCAGCCGTGATACAAGAAGACGTGGACGATGGAGAGACGCGGCATGTGCAGGTGCTGCTTATCAACATGGCCGACGACAGCATAACCACACTCTACGAAGAGACCGTCTCGCCACCGGTCCACCTGCACACCATAGCTTGGTTCCCCGCCGGCGATAAACTGGCGATGTTAGCCTACAAAGAAGACGACACCGAAGAAATATGGACCCTGCCGCTGGACGGCAGCGGTACGGTGACCAAAGGGCAAGACGAGATACCGGAGTTCTACAATTGGCTGCCGACACATTGGCCGCGTTGGGATAAAACGCCCGGCACGCCCGATGTGCTCCCCGTCGGGGAGGCAGTCGTGAGCCGGCAGTGTGAGGATGACACCGCACCGGGCCGACAGGGGCTTTGTCTGCAGCAAGACGATAACGAAGCGCTGTTCACGGCCTTCGACTTCGACTTGACCTCCGACGGCGCATGGGCACCGGACGGCAAGACGCTTGTGCTGGAAGGCGTCATGCCGGGCGCCGGCGACGTGACACAGCTATGGTTGATAGAAACCGCTTGCTACGATCGTCCGGAGTGCATCGGAGTACCGCACCCGCTGGCACACACACAGGCCCACGATGCCTGGTCACCAGACTGGGCGATGGATGGCAGGATTGCCTTTGTCGCAGATTGCGACCTGGCGTTGATAAACCCCGATGGCTCCGACTTCCAGATCGCGTTCGAGGTGGCGGGAGACCAGTGTGTAGAAGCCTTATCGTGGGGGCCGGACGGACGGCTGGCAATATTGACGAATGTCGAGCTTGACCACAAACATCACCTGGCGGTGACCGTCCTCGACCTGAAGGCAGACACACAAGATACCATCTACGAAGACGCCATCGGGGGGTACGAGTGGCTCTCGCTCGCCTGGATGCCGGACAACAGCCATGTGATCCTATCAATCGGGCTAGACCCAACAGACGAATCGACAGACAACGTGATGATACCCTCTACCGGCGGCGAGGCAGAGGCGGTGGATGTAAACGAGATACCCGGCTTCGAGACCTTCTTCCCCACGCATTGGCCGCGTTGGAGCGAGATCGAACCCGAAGAACCGTACGACTGGCGTAAAATCATGGAAGAGCGCGCCCCCGACTATGCCGACGACTTCAGCAACCCGGACAGCGGCTGGAATCTTGGGCGTGTAGGCGGCGCACGGGCGTTCTTCCGCGATGGTCACTACATACTGCGGAGCGGCATCCGCCTATCGGCAGTGACGAGCGCACCGCCGGGCGAGTTCGGAAGCGAGTTTATCTTGCACGTGA
>CAZJBO010000005.1:2588-8128 GCA_964544075.1 uncultured Anaerolineae bacterium | reverse complement strand
GGGGGGCCGGTGCGACCGGAACTCAGGAGATGGATGCTGAGGCCGCCTCCAGCGCGATGGAGAGCGCGGAGGATGGCGTCGGCAATCCAGGCTTCGTCGTTGCCGAAGACGCCGCCGTCGAGGCGCGTGAGATAGACTGGTCTCAAGACGCTGCATTTTCGGTCAACTTCGGCGCCCCGCCCGACACCCCCGAAGGCGTGCGCTACATGGTGGCGTTTCATGGCGGAGAGAACCCAAAGCTGGCGCTAACTGCGGTCAAAGACAGCGAAATACAAACCTTAGATATGACCGAACTCCCGGAAGCCGTGCAGTCCGGCGACCCCTTCGAACTAATAGTCGTAGCTGTCGATAACACAGTAACGATTTACATTAACGGCGAGATGGTGCTCGAAGTGCCAGACGTGCCCTTGCCGCCGACCCAATTCGGGATTCGCGTCGGGCCGAGGCAAACGGTCGCCTTCGACAGCTTTGAAGTTTGGCGGGTGATGCAGTGATGAAAGTGATGAAATGGAACGGCAAACGCCAGATGCTCTTGAACGGCGGGCTGGCCCTGATCTTAGCCCTGCTGATCTTGCTGATCCATGTCGCCTCATCCGAATCGGCGCCGCCCCTGCCGGAGCCGGGCGCGCTTCTCTACGTCACCACCTTTGACGACTTCAACGACGAGTGGGACCTTTATCGCGGCAAGAAGTCGGCACAGGTAGAAGAGGGCCGGCTAAGGGTGCTGCTGCGCATGGGTGTACCCAATAACACCGGCGCGTTTAGCCCGCTTGAGCGTCTCTTTAGCGATTTCGATATGACGGTCGAGGCAACCCAGCTGGGCGGGCCTGATGACAACGGCTATGGGGTGGTGTTCCGTCACCAGGACGAGGAACACTTCTACCAGTTCCTGATAAGCGGAGACGGCTATTATCAGATCACGCGCTCAAACGGCTCCGATCCGCTCGAAGATATCGTGACGCTAAACGAATGGCGGCCCACCGACCTGATTAACCTGGGGCAAGACGCGACAAACCACATCCGCATCATCGGGCGTGGCGATACCTTCCGCTTCTTCATCAATGGCCACCCATTAGAGCTGTGCCTGGGCCGCAACGCGATAACCGATAGTCTCGGCACGCCCATATGCGAGGGCGGCGAGCTAAGCTACGAGCTGGTCGATGACACCTTCAGCTATGGACACTTAGGAGTCGGTGCATTCACCAGTGTAAGCGGGGCGGGCGTACACGTCGGGTTTGATAACATGCTTGTCGTGGGGCCGGAGGTCGAAGATTAATCATCGTTTGAACGCCGTATCCATCGCATGAAAGTCTACCTGCACGCCCTGGGCTGCCGGCTCAACCAAAGCGAGATCGAGCGCATGGCCGCGCGCTTCGCTGCCGCCGGGCACGACCTAGTCCACGACTCCGCACACGCCGATCTCTGTGTGGTGAACAGCTGCGCCGTCACAATTGAGGCCGCGCGCAAAAGCCGCCAATTGGTCCGCCACCTACACCGCGCCAATCCCGAAGCCGCCATCACCGTAACCGGCTGCTTTGCAGAGCTAGCGCCAGAAGCCGCCGCACGCTTGCCCGGCGTGACACACGTCGTACCGAACGACGCAAAAGACAACATCGCACCGGCACAGAGCAAAGCCGCGCCGCTGCCGCCGGGCACGCACGGACGGACCCGCGCCTTTGTCAAAGTGCAAGACGGCTGCAACAACCGCTGCGCCTTCTGTGTGACCACGATCGCACGCGGGCCGAGCCGGAGCAAAGCGCCGGACGACATCATCGCCGAGATAAACGCGCTGGTCGAGGCGGGATACCAAGAGGCGGTGTTAAGCGGCGTGCACCTCGGCGCATATGGGCGCGACCGAGACAGACACGATGACCTCGGCACACTGCTGCGCGCGGTGCTGCGGCAAACCGCCATACCACGTCTACGCCTCTCATCGCTGGAGCCGTGGGACGTGCCCGCCGGTCTCTTCGCGCTGTGGGAAGACCCGCGCCTATGCCGACACCTGCACCTCCCCTTGCAGAGCGGCAGCGCGGCCACCCTCCGGCGCATGGCCCGCCACACCACCCCCGACGATTTTGCCGCGCTGGTCGCCGATGCCCGCGCACACATCCCCGGCCTTTCCATCACCACCGACATCATAGTCGGCTTCCCCGGCGAGACCGAGGCCGAGTTTGACGAGAGCCTGGCCTTTGTACGCGCGATGGATTTTGCCGGGCTGCACATCTTCCGCTATTCGCCACGCCCCGGCACAAAGGCGGCCTCGATGCCGGGGCGCGTCAATGGACAGATACAGCGTGCCCGCAGCGCCGCGATGCAAGCGCTCTCGGATGCGGGCGCGGCACGTTTCATGGCGCGCGCGCTGGGCCAAACGATGCCGGTGCTCTGGGAACGCGCGGTACGCGGCAGCGATGGACGCTTCTTGAACCGTGGGCTGACCGATACCTATTTGCGCGTATGGTTGCGATCGGCGCGCGTTCTGACTAATATGATTGTGCCGGTGCGGTTGGTGGCGATCTCAGATGAAGGGCTGCAAGGCGCATTACCACACTTTAGGTCAGATTGACAATTGTTACGCCCTTGTTATAGAATCCCGTTCGCCTTAACTCATTCAACCCGCGCGCAATAAAGGCGCGGTGCCGTGCCAGGCAGGAGGAATTGCCATGCACCCAAAGACACAGCTACAACAAGACCTCAAAGCCGCCATGCGCGCCGGTGACGTGCTGCGCAAGAGCGTGATCCGCATGGCGATGAGCGCAATCAAGAACGCCGAGATCGATAAGCAGGCGCCCTTGACCGAGGACGAGGCCATGCGCATCTTACAGTCTGAGGCCAAGAAGCGACGCGATAGCATCATAGATTATGAAAAGGCCGGGCGCGCCGATATGGTCGAGCAAGAGAAAGCCGAGCTTGCCATCATCGAAACCTACCTACCCAAACAGCTCAGCCGCGCGGAGATCAGCGCCGAGGCGCAAACCGTCATCGACGAGGTGGGCGCGACCGGCATGAAGGATATGGGCAAGGTCATGCGGCTGCTCATGCCGCGCTTTGATGGCCGCGCGGACGGGAAGTTAGTCAACCAAATAGTCCGAGAACTTTTAGCCTAGCACCTGGGCCAGGGATGTGTGTTGTGTGGTTGGGACCAGGGAGAATGTGATGTAATGCGCGACCTTCAGCGAATGTATAAGAAGTTAAACATATCGGCGCAGATGGTGGCAGCGGCGAGCTTTGTCGTAGTCTTCACCGCCATGTCCACTATTGTTATGGGCTACCTCGCGCTCGACCCCAACACCAACCTCGACCTTGAGGTCGATGACATCGCCCCGTTCGACATCCGCGCGCCCTACGATAGCAGCTTCGAAAGCGTCGTCCTCACCGACCAAAAACGCCAAGAAGTTGTCAGCAGCGTGCGCAACGTCTATAAAACCGATGACGAGGTGACCCGCCGCCAGGTAAACCGGGCGCACCTGATGGCGGACTATATCGACCACGTCCGCCACGATGCCTTCGCGAGCTGGTCGCAGAAGCAGAACGACATGAGCGCGATCGCCGACCTAGAACTCAACAGCGCACAGATCGAGACAATATTGACGTTCAGCGAGTTCGATTGGAAGCGGGTGCGCGACCAGACAAGCAACGTGCTTAGCCGCTTGATGAGCGGTGAGGTGCGCGAGGAGAACTTACAACACATCTACGACACCATCCCACGGCAGAGCGCAGTCTTTCCAGAAGAGCAAGCCGAGATCGTCACGACCCTGGTCAAACAGCTCTTGCGCCCCAACACCTTCATCGATTCGGAAGCGACCGAAGCCGCACGCGAATCGGCGCGGGCCGGCGTAGTGCCGGTTGTGCGCCTGTTCCGCCACAACCAAATTGTCGTCGAGCGTGGTACGGTCATCACCAGCCGAGACGTTGAAGCGCTCAACTATTTCGGCCTGCTGACACCGGCGAACAACAATTTGCCGGAGCTAATGTCAGCTCTCGTCACTGTGCTGCTCGGCGAAATGGTCGTAGTGCTATACCTCCACCGCTTCCGCCCCCGCCTCTTGTTGGACCTACCGGCGATGACACGCCTGGGCGTGCTGTTCTGGCTGGCGCTCGTCTTGGCGCGCATGGTGATATCGTTCAACGATGGGAAGCTCTCCTACTTCTACCCCGGCGCGGCGCTGGCGATACTGGTCGCCAGCTTGATGGGGCCACAGCTTGCCATCTTGGTTGTGGTCGTGTTGGGGATATCTGTCGGCATCATTGCCGCCAGTGTCGAGATGGCAGCCTTGACCATCATTAGCGGCATCGTCAGTGCGCTATATCTGCGCCGCACCGAGCGCATCAATGCCTACTTCAAAGCAGGGACCCTGGCCGGTGCTGCCAACGCCGGCGTCATACTGGCCTTTGGCTTGACCGCGTTCAACTTTGACGCCTTTGTACTCTTTGCACACGTCGTGGCAGGCTTGGTGAACGGAGTGCTCGCGGCGGCGGTGGCCCTGGTCGGCCTCTTCGTGATGGGCAGCGTCTTTAACATCACAACCGGGCTGCTGCTGGCAGAGCTTGCGCGCTCCGACAACCCCTTGCTGCAACGTCTGATGCGCGAGGCGCCCGGCACCTATCAACACAGCTTGATGGTCGCCAACCTGGGCGAGGCCGCCGCCGAAACGATCGGCGCGAACACACTGTTGGTGCGGGTGGGCGCCTTGTATCATGACATCGGGAAAATGTATTACCCCTTACTCTTCGTCGAGAACCAAGCCTATGACGCGGCCAACGTCCACGCGCAGCTCTCGCCGCTGGAGAGCGCCCAGGCCATCATCCGGCATGTGGTTGAGGGCGAGAAGATGGCGCGCAAAGCGCGCCTGCCGGCACCGGTGCGTGCTTTCATCCTGGAGCATCACGGCACCACTATGCCGGGCGTCTTCTGGCATAACGCGCTCAAAGCAGCAGGCGGCGACGAGAGCATGTTAAACCGGGCCAGCTTCACCTATCCCGGCCCAAAGCCACAGTCACGCGAGGCAGCGATCGTGATGATCGTGGATAGCTGCGAGAGCGCGATGCGTGCGGTGCGCCCTTCGGGTGAGGAGGAGATCGCCGCGCTGGTCAACAAGATCATCAACCACAAGATGCGCGCCGAACAATTCGATGAATGCGACCTCACCTTGCGCGACCTGGACCGGGTGCGCGATGCAATCGTACGCTCGCTCAAGGGAGTCTTTCATACGCGCATCAAATACCCAGAGGATGGGAAGGTCCGAGCGGCGCGACCGGCGAAAGCATCCGCCCCGCGCGCAACGAGGAAACCCGTGCCGGTCCGCAGCCGCGCCGCCGAAGAGGGTAAGGCAAAGAGATTATTGGGCGACCAGCCCGCGCCTGCCGCGCCGGCTGAGCCGAAGGTAAGCGAAGCGGGGTCTAATTGAGTGCGATGCACTATCACATCGACATCCAAAACGAAGCGAACTTCCCACTTGGCAAGAGCGCGACGGCGCTCCGACGCGCTGCCGAGACAGCCTTGCACCAACAGAACGCCCCACCACAAAGCGGCCTCACGCTGG
>CAZJBO010000005.1:0-2578 GCA_964544075.1 uncultured Anaerolineae bacterium | reverse complement strand
AGCTCACCCCACCGAGGTCCACCAGGGTCAATACCTCACGCTGGTCATCACCGACGAGGCCGCAGTACACGCCCTAAACGCACAGTTCCGCCACACAGACGCCCCGACCGATGTGCTCTCCTTCCCTGCAGCCCCCCTACCATTGCCGGATGCCGCGCCCTATCCTTACCTGGGCGACGTGATTATCGCCTATCCACGCGCGGCAGCACAGGCACAAGCCGCCGGTCACAGCGTCGAAGCGGAACTGCTGCTGTTGGCAGTACACGGCGTGCTGCACTTGCTGGGCTTCGACCACGACAGCAACGACGCGCGCGCGGTGATGTGGACAGCGCAAGCAGCAGTGCTTGCCGCCATCGGCGCACCGATCACCGGGCCATCGGAATAGTATGCACAGGCCAGACAACCCGAAAGCGTACAGCCCCATAGTGAGCCGCAGCCGACGCGCGAGCCTCGGCTATGCGCTGGCAGGCTGGGCCTATATGCTGCGCTATCAAACCAACCTCCGCATCCAGCTTGTGGCGGCGGCGCTGGTGGCACTGATGGCGCTTTGGTTGGGGCTAGGCGCGCTAGAGTGGGCCTTGCTGCTGCTCGTCGTCGGCCTCAACCTCTTGCTAGAGTTTATCAACGCCGCACTAGAGGCTGTCGTCAACCTTGCCGGCCCCGAACTGCACCCGATGGCGCGCGTCGCTAAGGATGTAGCAGCGGGCGCTGTGCTCTTGGCTGCGCTGCTCGCTGCGTTGGTGGGGCTGCTGGTGATGGGGCCGCCGCTATGGGCACGGCTGGCAGGGTTGGCGCTTCGCTAGCTTCGCCTGCATCCACCTTCTGGTGAAACAAAAACACCCCCGCGCATGGTGGGGGTGTAAAGATAGGAGCGGATCGCGGGCAGGGCTAGAACTTCCGGAACCTGTCGTGCTTAGCGCCACAGATGGGGCACCGGTCCGGCGGCGCGCCCTCCACCGTCCAACCGCAGATGTCGCAAACATATACCTCACCGACTTCCGCGTCGTTCCCCGCGAGCACGGCCTCGCGTGCCTTCTCGTACATACCGGCATGGACTTCTTCGGCCTTCAGTGCCCAGTCCATAAAACGGAACGCCTGTTTCTCCTCCTGGATGTCGGCCACCGCTTTGTAGGCCGGATACATATCCTCCACCTCGAAGGTTTCGCCATTCATGGCTTCTTGTAGGTTGTCCGCCGATACGCCGATTCCGCCCAGAGCCTTTAGATGGTTGGTGGCGTGGACGCGCTCGGCAAGAGCAATGGCGCGGAAGAGCCGGGCTACGTTGGCAAGGCCGTCTTCTTCGGCTTTGTCGGCGAAGGCCAAGTAGCGCATGTGTGCCTGGCTCTCGCCCGCAAAGGCGGCCTCCAGGTTCGCTTTGGTCATTTTTCGCATGAGATTGTCTCCTTAGCTATTTCAGATACCGCG
Source organism: uncultured Anaerolineae bacterium (assembly GCA_964544075.1). Taxonomy (GTDB): domain Bacteria; phylum Chloroflexota; class Anaerolineae; order Aggregatilineales; family JAFGMM01; genus JAFGMM01. The sequence continues at coordinate 1,153 of CAZJBO010000005.1, read as the reverse complement.
TGAGAGTAAAGATCGGCATTGGGGTTCGTAGCCGTCTGCACGGTTTTTCAATCAGATTCGGCCAACGCCGGGGTCCACACTTCCCAGACCTTGCCAACCAGGGCCGGTCCCGGCTTAAGGGTGACCCCGCCGGGCTGCCAGCCGGAGGGCGTGACTTCGCCGGTCTTGATAACGTGCTGGAAGGCTTTGATCTGCCGGATGGTCTCGGCGACATTGCGCCCAACCTCTGGGGTGAGAACTTCCATAGCGCGGATCGTGCCGTCGGGGTCGATGAGGAAGCGCCCGCGAATATCTACCCCCGCGTCTTTGTCGTAGACACCGTACACCTCTCCGATACGCCCGCCGGGATCGGAGAGCATGGGGAACGGTACGCCGCCCTCGACCATCTTAGAGAGTTCTTCTTCTTGCCATACTTTATGGATGAAGCGGCTGTCGGTGCTGATGGACAGCACCTGCACGCCCAGAGCCTCGAATTCTGCATATTTAGCGGCAACTGCCGCAAGCTCGGTCGGTCAGACGAAGGTAAAGTCGCCGGGGTAGAAGCAAAGCATCACCCACTGGCCGATATAATCCGAAAGTCTGATGTTCTTAAACCCACCGCCGAGATAGGCGGAGGTCTCGAAGTCTGGGGCTTTCTTGCCTACGCGCGCGATCATGGTTGCATTCTCCTTGTATACTTCCGACCGGGACGGCAAAGAGGCATCGTCCACCGGCGCATCGATCGGACCGCGCGCCGGTTCCACGCAAGAATCGCTTGTTTTTGTCATCAGTCACTCCTTACGATGAGCGCAGAGTTACGAAACTTTGATCTCTTTGGCGCTCTCCCATAAGCCATGAATGTTGCACAGGGCCAGGGCAACAAGGGTGCCGGGGCCGGTTAGGTGCAGAGCGAATGAGACGTCGGGGTGGGTGTAGGCGGGGCCTTTATTCGGGCCTTTCGCCGATGCGCCGTGCGATTTAAACTCGAAGCGCCCAACATGATAGGTGAACTTGTTGCCATCCGGTTTGAAGAAGACGTCTATCCAGCTGACATGGTGTTCTGTGGTGTTCGGATGCGGAATTTCCTTGCCTACGCTCACATTAACCGTGAAGGGGACTCCGGCTTCTACTGCGTCTGGGCACTCGATGACCGGGGCGTGCTTCTCGGCCTTCC
>CAZJBO010000004.1:0-25202 GCA_964544075.1 uncultured Anaerolineae bacterium | reverse complement strand
CCGGTCTTGCACCCGCGCAACGGATTTGCGCTCGAACCAGATATTGAAGATCAGAGACCCCATAGCGATCAGTAGGATCAATACACCTACGGCAATGATCGATAGGGGTTCATCGGGGCTAGGCCCGCTCCCGATTTCCGATGGCACAACAGACAGATTAGGCATATGCACGTCCCCCCAATCCCCGGTCGGTCGCGGTGGCTACTTCCACTCTAGCGCGCCTTTTTGCCAGGCGTAAAGCAAGCCGACTGCCAGGATAAAGATGAGCAAGGTCCCTTCAAACAGCGCAAACAGCGGCAGTTGGTTGTAGGCAAGCGCCCAGGGGAGCAGGAGCACAACCTCGACATCGAAGACCAAGAAGACAAGGGTGACGATGTAGTATTGCACCTTGAACTGTTTGCGTGCGTCCCCCACGGTCTGCATCCCGCATTCATAAGTCGATTGCTGAGACGGATTAGGGCGGCGCGGACCGAAGATACGGCCAACGATGATTGCCGCTACCGGCGTGCCCAGGGCGATGATACCAAAAACAGCGATGAACACCCACTGTTCTAACACGAGGGGCCTCCTGGTGGCACACTTGACGCGCGTAGGCGTCGAGATGTAACTTTGTTTGTGCACTTTGACACTAACGGGGCGAAGTATAACATGTGCCTAGTTGATAGGCAATGATACCCCGCGCGCAAGGTGTGTGTCTTTTGTCACTATGGCGTTTTGCGGTACGCTTGTGTATTGCTAGCCTGGGGTTAAAAGCCGTTAAAGGCAAAGGAATGTTTGTGCTCAACCCGGTATAATCTGCCGGCTCAATATGCGAGGTAACACATGACGACACGGCTTCTGCTCGCCCGGCACGGTGAGACCGACTGGAATGTACAAGGCCGCTGGCAAGGGCAAACCGATATCCCGCTAAACGCGGTGGGGCAGCGGCAGGCTGCTAAGCTGGCGGTGCGCTTGGCCGACGTGTCGTTCGATGCTGCGTACAGCAGCGATCTTAAGCGTGCCTATGAGACTGCGGAGCAGATCGCCGCTGGCCGGGCATTTGATGTGCACCCGGAGCCACGCTTGCGCGAGATTGGGTTGGGCGTGGCCGAGGGTTTGACAAGTGTTGAGATACGGTCTCAATACACTGAGGCATTTGTCCGTTGGCAGGCCGACCGGGATCGACCGATGCTCGGCGGTGAGGCGCTCTCAGCGGTGGCGGCGCGTGTGCAATCGTTTCTGGACGATGTCACTGCTGCGCACCCGGAAGGCCGTGTGTTGGTGGTCTCGCATGGCGCGGCGCTGCGGGTGCTCTTATGCCTGGCGCTTGGGATACCACCGGCGAAGTTCATACATTTCTACTTGGGCAATACCGCGCTGTCGGAGCTTCGCATAAACGCGCATGAGACGGTCCTCTTGTATCTAAACGATACCGGACACGTGCAGGGCGACCACACTGGGAGTTGATGTTTTATATGGGGAGGTATCCGGCGCATGATAGAACACAGCGATTTTTACCGGATTAGCGCAGCGCTTGCCATCGGTTTCTTGATCGGGCTGCAGCGCGAGTATGCCTATGGCGATCCCGACAAAGAGATGTTCGCGGGGGTGCGCACCTTTGCATTGATGGGGATGATCGGCGCGTTGGCAGCTCTGGCGTCGGATGCGCTGGCGTCGCCGTGGCCGTTTGTCGTCGTGATGTTGTTTCTCGGCGGCTTCCTCATCAGCGCGTATTCCATCAGCGCATGGCGTGGTGATATGGGCCTCACCTCTGAGATGGCGGCGCTTGCCGCGATCCTGGCGGGCGCGCTTTGCTATTGGAACTATCTTCCGTTGGCGGCGGCGGTGGGTGTGGGCACTACGGTACTGCTCTCCCTCAAGATCGAGATGCGCTCTTTCGTGCAGCGCATCACGCGCGAGGATGTGTATGCATCATTGAAGTTCGCCGTGATTACGGCTATCGTCCTGCCCATACTGCCCAACGAGACCTTTGGTCCTGCCCCCTTTAACGTGCTTAACCCTTATAAAATCTGGTTGATGGTGGTGCTCATCTCCGGCATTAGCTTCTTCGGCTATGTGGCGATCAAGGTTGTCGGGCCAGAGCAAGGTATTGGCTTGGCCGGACTGTTGGGAGGGCTGGTCTCTAGCACGGCGGTAACGCTTAGCTTCACGCAGCGCAGCCGGCGCGAGACGGGATTGGCGAAACCCTTTGCAGTCGCGATCTTCGTCGCGTGGACGGTGATGTTTGCGCGCGTCATCGTGGAGGTGGGCGCGCTAAATGCGGCGCTGCTGAGGATGTTGTGGATGCCGCTGGGCGCTTCGGCAGGGGTGGGGTTGATCTACTGCGGCTACCTCTATATAGCGCAACACGGCGCGCCTAAAGAGGAGATGGGTTTCTCTAACCCCTTTGAGCTGGGGCCGGCGATCAAGTTTGGTTTGGTCTACGCGGCGATCCTATTGTTCTCCACCGCTGCGCAAACCTATCTGGGCAATACCGGCGTGTACATCTCCAGCGTTGCGTCTGGGCTGGCAGATGTGGATGCAATCGCTTTGTCCCTCTCCGGGCTGAGCAACGCGGGTAATATCGAGATGGACATAGCCGCGCGTGCCATCGTGATGGCGGCGATGTCGAATACCATTGCGAAAGGCGCTATCGTGTTGATGGGTGGCTCACGCGCGATGCGGCGTGCGCTGCTGCCGGGTCTGCTGTTGATGCTGGCAACCGGTGTCGGGGTGGCACTGATGATTTAATCGATTTTGCCTTTATGGAACATTTGTGCTACACTGCTGGCAATCTGATCGTCTGTCTCAGCCTTTAATAAGGAGAAAGATCATGCCGGGGACGCTTATTGCCTATTGTGGCCTGAACTGTGCCGAGTGCGATGCTTACATCGCGACCCAGAGCGGCGACGAGGAAGCGCTTAAAAAGCTGGCCGAAACCTGGAGCAAGCAATATAACACTACCTTCACTATCGAGACTTGCACCTGTGATGGTTGTGTGCCCGAAGGACACAAATGTGGCTATTGCAGTAAATGTGAAGTACGTGCCTGTGCCGTCGAGCGGGCCGTGGAGAACTGCGCGCATTGCGCCGACTATGCTTGCGAGAAGCTCACCGCCTTCTTCCAGCTGGCACCTCAAGCCAAAGTGAACTTAGAGGAGATACGGCTTTCCCTGGTGTGACGGTTTTTGCTGCGGTCGTCGGGCGGCCCGCAAGCCCGCCCGGCACCCTTGCCGGACCATGTGGTAGGTGTGCAGATGTGCAGGTGTAATGAAGCGTTTCGGACTTCAACATTAGGAGTCTGTTTCGGTGTTGATGCTCTTCGTCCCCATGACCGGCGCGTCGCTGCTCGGTGAGTTGTGCGGGCCGAGCAGCAGTTTATGTTCTTTGTCCCGCTGCCAGCCTGCATCGCTCACTTCGATCGGTTGAGTGCGCCAACCGGCCCGCACGCGCGCAATTGTCTCCTCCAGGGTCAGGACGCCGTCAAGCGCATTCGCCCCCTCGACGCTACATGCCCCGACCGCCGTTGCCGTGATGAGAGCCTCATGCGGCGATTGACCGCGCAGCACTGCTGCCAGGAACCCCGCGATAGTGGCATCACCTGTGCCGGTGGTCCCGACAAAAACCTCTGGGATAAAGCATGGTGCCCAAAGCTCACGCCCTGTCCATACGTCTAGATCACGTGGGGCACCGCGCCCTAGTTTGTCTCTACTGAGGTGTTTGGCCGTGCGCAGATATGCGCCGCGTTCCCCAACCTTGAGCAGCAACATCTTTGCACCCATCGCCAAGACTTGGTCCGCTAGGTTTTGCACGTCGGCAGTGGTCATTCCCGCGAGAATGTCACCCTCTGAGTCGAGCGCCTCGAACCGTCTGCGTTCGAGCATGAAGAGCAGTTCCTCAAAGCTCGGTGCGAAGATGTCTACGTGTGGCAAGGTGTTTTCGAGCAGTGTGCGCCAGTGCACCTGCCCCGATGGGCGATTGGTGTCCGGCATTGCGACATCAAGCGATGTGCTTATGCCGGTGGCTTTTGCACGCCTGAAAAGTTCGACAAGCTCTGCGCCATCGTTGGCGCGCATCCGCGCCATGATCGTTGGGTAGCCGAAGTGTAAGAGACGCGCATCTTCGAGCAGCCCGTAGCGCACATCATCCGCGCCGAAGGTGTGGTTTGCGCCGACACAATGTACAAAGGCACGGTCTGTGCCCGGCGGGTCGATAACCAGCGTGTACGACGTCACTGCTCCGGGCACAATCGTCATCCCATCGGCCAGCTTTGGCCCATAGCGCTTGATAATATCGACGATAGCCCTGCCAAACAGATCATCCCCTATCTTGCCCATCAGCGCCGTATCGATGCCGAGCTTGTGTAGATTGAGACCGGTGTTTGAGACCGCCCCTCCGGTGCTGAGCACTGCCGGTCCAATCTCGGTGACGCGCCCCGGCACAAGCACATCGTCCATGTTGGATAATGTGGCGACGTCAAAGCGGGGGATGATATCCAGGCAGATGTGCCCCGCGACAATTACTTCGGCCATGTGGTGTGTTCCTCTTGCAGAGTCCGGCGACTTCGGGAACTTTTTAGTATTATAATGAACTGGGGCAAACGTGCTATTGACCCCGTAGCACTTTCTGAGTTTACTAACTATATGAAACGCCTAATTGAACTGAGTGATGGATGAAGGAGAAAGTAGATGCGCTGCGCAAGCCTTTTGATCGCTACTGTGCTCGTCTTGTCGATGGTCCCGCCGGCCCTGGCGCAAGAAGACCAAGAAGTTACTCTGGTGATCTGGGGGGAACCAGACACCGTTGCTTGTATTAATGACCCCACGCTTGAACGTGACAGTTGTTTTTATGCCCGCTTGCTAAACAACAGCTGGCATGAGATGAACCCCCTCGTCAAGCTCACGTGGGAGGATCACACCCAAGATCAGGACGTGGAGGAAGGCGCGGCCTTGCCCCCGGCTTTGTGGGAAGATACAAGCTGGGATGAGAATCTGCGCCAAACTCTGACGGAGACCATCTTGGGCGGCACCCCGCCCGATATAATCGTTGGCGAGAGCTTCATCGCCTTCTTCGCCCAGGCGGGCGCGCTGGCGTCGCTGCGGCTTTCCCCCGATGTGGTCGATAATCTGGTGCCCGGCACGGTGATGAGCGCGAGCAAAGGCGGCGTCTTGTATGGCGTGGCGGCCTTCACCAACGTATTCGGGCTTGAGGTCAACGCCGACGTGTTGGCCGAGGCCGGGCTGGACCCCGACACGGTAGACCTCTCGACATGGGAGGCCACCGCCGAGGTGATGGGACAAGTCACCGAAGCAGGCGCAGGCGACTTCTACGGTGTGGCCTTGCTTGGCTCGTCCGACGACCCCATCAAGACTATGCGTAGAGTGGCGCCCTACCTGCACCAGATGGGCGTTGACCTCTGCAGCCAGCCGCTCTGCGACACGCCTACCTTCAACGATCCCAACGCGGTCCCGGTCTACGAGTGGTTCCGCACCATGCAAGAGAACGCGCCGCCGAGCTTGACCTTCCAGGGCGATGCAGATTATATCGACACGCAGATTTACGCCGGCCTCACCGCTATGCAGACCTCCGGCGCATGGGCGGTGGCACGGGCAGAGGCTAATGAGTGCGGCGATTGTCGCTACTACCCATTGCCATACCCCACCGGCGGGCGACGCGCTAACGTCGTGACCGGCAACGCGACCTATGCAGTGCTCGACACCAGCGACCATGTCGCAGAAGCGACTCGCTTTATCGAGTGGTTGGTCAGCGACCCGGTACAGACGGCGGCGTTCTGGTCGGCGGGGCGCCTCCCCACGACTTATTCGGCGGCACGACAGATACTCGCCGTTGCCGATGGCGAGACCGACTCGCTGCCCTACTTCTATGAAAACGAGATGGGCAAGACTAAGGATGAAGCTATCGCCTTCGCTGCGGCCTATCAGGGCTTTTTTGAGGAACTGACCGATGGCGAAGTGTACGCCTTGCCTCAGTGGGCGCGGGCAGGCGCGGCGATGAACCAATTGTGGGGCGAGATGTTCGCCGAAATCTTGACCTCTGACGTGCCGGTGCAAGACATTCTGGACGAATATCAGACGCAAGCTGAAGCGATTATGGCCGAGTGACCGGGCGTGACGGATCAAATAGGGCGATCCGGCGGGTCGCCCTTATGATCCTAACCTATGCGTGAGGGCGCGTGCTTTGCGCCCTCCCTGCCGATTGCGCTAAAATATCGGCATGATGAGCACAACAATTAGCATCCGCAAAGCTACCATCGATGATGTCTCCGACTTGGTCCGGCTGCGGCGTATGATGTTCGAGGCAATAGGATACACCGACCCGGCGGCGCTCGACGCCTCCGACCAGGCCGGTGCTATTTATATGCGCCAAGCCCTAGACGCCGGCGACTTCCACGCTTGGCTTGCCGTCACCGCGAGCGATTGGCCGGTTGCATGTGGCGGGTTGCTCATCGACCGACATTTACCCACGCCCAACAATCTGTCGGGCAAGGTCGCGTATATCTTAAATGTTGTCACACATCCCGACCATCGGCGTCGAGGCCTGGCGCGCAAGCTCATGCAAACCATGCTGCGTTGGGTCAATGAGCAAGGCATCACCAAAGTCTCGTTACATGCCAGCGAAGACGGCGCATCCCTATACAAAATGCTCGGCTTCAAACCCGCCAACGAAATGCAGCTTGATCTGGCGCACGAGAGCCGGCGATGAACCCAAACGAGATCAAGCCCATTCGGTCTTTCACACTATCAGACCTGCCGCTGCTGCGCCGTCTTGCGCCGCAAGGGGCCAGCCTCGACATCCTCACCGGTCTGACGCGCGGCGTGAACCCCATTAACGAAGCGTTTTTGGCGGCATTGCCGCTGGGCGACCGTGGGATGCCGACCTATGTGCTCCGAGACGGCGCGTCCAGCCTGTGTGGTCTCTTGCGTCACCGCGAAGGTGCGCCGCAAGCCTACATCGCCTACCTCTCTCCCGACCTGGAGGACGGTGCAGACCCTATACGTTGGTTGAGCTTGATCGAAGGCTTGGTCAAGGCCGCCGGTGCGCGTGGCGCCCATATCCTCAACGCCGAGGTGAACCCAAACTCGGCAACCTTCGTTGCGCTGCGTGAGGCAGGCTTTGTCATCTTTACGCGCCAGGAAATATGGCGGAGGGAAGCCGCCCCCGTAGACGTATCGGGCGGCGACACGCGGTTTAGTGTGCGCACCAGCCAAGATGATGCCAGCCTCACGACGTTGTATGTCAACATTGTGCCGCGCCTTGTGCAGCAAGCCATCCCCCCACCCGAAGCCGATAAGCACGGGTTGCTCTATCGCAACGCCGAGGGCCACGCCGCCGGATACTTCATCGTCCACGAGGGACAGCGCGGCTGTTTGCTCCGCCCCCTGTTCCACCCGGAGATATACGAACAAGCCAGCGGCTTGATCGCCGATGCGTTGACGCATCTTGCCCGGCCCGACCAAATGCCGGTATACTGCGCAGTGCCGAGCTATCAAGAGTGGCTCCACGAACCGCTCGCCGCCGTCGGCTTCGAGCCGTGGGCCAGCCAGGTAGTGATGGGCAAGTACACCGTGCGCCGCATCAAAGACCCGGTGTTTCAACTCTTGCCGGTGAACCCGCTGGCAATACTGGATGTGCTCGAACAAAGCCCGCCGCCTGTACCGGAGACTAATGCTGCGTTACACTTCGAGCCGACGAATAACAAAAAGAGACGATAAGCATTCTATGGGATACCAGATTACCGACGATATCGACCAACTCATCGAGGTTCTGCCGCTTCCGATCCAACAGGCTCTCGCCAAGATCGGGCGCACCGACGAACTGCTCGAAGTGATCCTTGACCTGGGGCGCGTCCCCACCGCGCGCTATACCGATGGCGAGGCCGTGCTCAGCGGTGATGAAGTCACACGCGAGCAAATCGACTGTGTGGTGAACCACCTCGGCGATTTCGACACCGATAACCGAGGCGGCATCGAGCGCACCTTACACCGCATCTCGGCCATCCGCAATCGACGCGGCGACATTGTAGGCCTGACCTGCCGGGTGGGGCGCGCGGTCTACGGCACCATCGACATTGTGGAAGATTTGATCGAGAGCGGCCATAGCATCCTCATGTTGGGGCCGCCCGGCGTGGGCAAAACCACCCTGCTCCGTGAGGCGGCGCGCGTGCTCGCCGAAAAGCGGCGCGTTGTCATCGTCGATACCTCAAACGAGATCGGCGGTGATGGCGATGTGCCACACCCTGCCGTTGGGCGCGCCCGCCGGATGCAGGTGGCCGAACCATCGCTCCAGCATGAGGTGATGATCGAAGCGGTGGAGAACCACAACCCCGAAGTCATCGTCATTGACGAGATTGGCCGCGAACTCGAAGCGCTCGCCGCCCGCACTATCGCCGAGCGCGGCGTGCAGCTTATCGGCACCGCGCACGGCAATACGCTGGATAACCTGTTGCTCAACCCCACGCTCTCAGACTTGATCGGCGGCATCGAGGCGGTCACGCTCTCGGACGAGGAAGCGCGGCGGCGTGGTACACAGAAGACTGTGCTCGAACGCCGTGCCCCACCCACCTTCGAGGTGCTGATCGAAATCCAGAGCCGACACCGCATCGCCATACACCCCGAAGTCGCCGCTTCGGTAGATGCGGCGGTACGTGGGCGCCCGATCCCTATGGAGGTGCGTGAGCGTACCCCCGCCGGTGAAATCCATGTAGAGAAGGCGGTGCGGCAGAGCAGCGACGCGCGCAACGGTGGCGCGCGCAGCGATGACCGTCGGGAACGCCCGGCCCTGGACGACGACAAAGCCTCACCGTTCGAGACTTTGCGAGTATATCCCTATGGGGTGGCGCGCAACCGTCTGATCCAGGCCGCGCAGAGCTTGCAGCTCCCGGTCCACGTTGTGGACGATCTGACCGAAGCGCAGACCGTCGTTACTCTGAAGAACTATTACCGCCGTCGCCCTCGCCTCATCGTGGAGGCCGAGCAGTGCGGGACGCCGATCTATGTGCTGCGCTCGAACACCATCACCCAGATGGAAAACTTCCTGACGAACTATTTCCGCATCGAGCGCAGCGAACACAATGACCCGCGCGCAGCGGCGTTACACGAGGCCGCAGAAGCTGTCGCCAAGATACAAAGGGGCACACGCGCGGTTGATCTGCAGCCCCAGAAGGCGAAGTTCCGACGGCTGCAACATGAGCTGGCCACCCGCGCCAAGCTGACCTCGCATAGCTACGGCAAAGAGCCAAAGCGCTATGTGCGCATCTATCGTGAGTAGGGAGCAGCGTTCATTACCATCGCTCTAGGCACGGAGGCTGAGGACCGTGCCTTTCTGTCTGTGGGCAGGTTCGGTCTAAGCCGGCCCTACAATGGGCCGGCTTTATGCATCATACGTGCTTGATTCATCGTATCGCTAAGGTCGAGTGTGACAAACATGCGCTATTTCATCACCTTCGAGGGTCCCGACGGTTGCGGCAAAACTACCCAGACCCGCTTGCTGACGGAACATCTGCGGCGTGCGGGCTATGATGTGCTCCAAACACGCGAGCCGGGCGGCACATCTATTGGGGAGCAAATCCGGGCCGTGTTGCACGATCTGCATAACACCGAAATGCAACCGCGCGCCGAAATTCTGTTATACTCAGCCTCGCGTGCCCAGCACGTCTATCAGGTCATCCGTCCGCACCTAGAACGCGGCGGTATCGTGGTCAGCGACCGCTATTACGACAGCACTTTGGCCTATCAGGGGTACGGACATGGCCTAGATATGGACATATTGAAAGCGATCACACAGTTTGCCACCGGCGGGTTAAAATCCGACCTGACGATATACCTCGACATCAACGCGGAAGAGGGCCTGGCACGGCGGCGCAAGGCCGCCGATGCCGGCGACGAGTGGAATCGTATGGATACCCACGCGCTCGCCTTCTATCGGCGCGTGCGTGCCGGATATCGCAAGCTCATCGCCGCCGAGCCGGAACGTTGGGCCATCTTCGACGCTACTCTGGCGGTCGGGGCCTTGCACGCGGCTATTGTCAAGACGGTGGAAGAGCGCGCGTTAGCTAAAGCAAAGGGATAAAACTATAGGGCGTGGTAACAATCTTTCTTGGCATAAAAAGGCCACGCGCAACTTAAGGAAGACAGCATGGCACAACCTAAAGCACTATTTTTCCAAGACCTCATCCTGAAACTGCATCACTTCTGGTCTGAGCACAATTGCTTGCTCTGGCAGCCTTATAACATCCAGGTTGGTGCGGGCACCGCTAACCCCGCGACCACCCTCCGTGTGCTCGGACCCGAACCCTGGCGTGTGGCTTACGTCGAGCCGAGCGTGCGTCCCGACGATGGGCGCTATGGCGAGAACCCCAACCGGATGCAATATTTTTACCAATACCAAGTCATCCTCAAGCCCGACCGGGGCAACTCGCAAGAGCTTTACCTGGCGAGCCTTGAAGCGCTGGGCCTCGACCCACGTCAACATGATGTGCGCTTCGTCGAGGATAACTGGGAAAGCCCGGCGCTGGGCGCTTGGGGGTTGGGCTGGGAGGTGTGGCTAGACGGGCAAGAGATCACCCAGTTCACCTACTTCCAGCAGGCCGGCGGCCTTGAACTCGACCCAGTGAGTGTGGAGCTTACCTATGGGCTGGAGCGCATCGCGTTGGCGCTGCAAGGCAAGGAAGAGGTGTGGGCCATCGACTGGATGGATAAGCTCACCTATGGCGAGATTTTCCACAAGAGCGAATGGGAGCACAGCAAATACTACTTCGAGGTTGCCAACATCGAGGAAATCAGCCGCACTTTTGACTTCTATGAAGCCGAGAGCCGACACGCCCTTGCCGAAGGGCTTGTGCTGCCCGCGTATGATTACAGCTTGAAGTGCTCTCACCTGTTCAACATCCTCGACACACGCGGCGCGGTGGGCGTGACCGAGCGCGCCGGTTTCTTCCGGCGCATGGCTGCGCTGACGCACGAGATCGCCAAAGCCTACTTCGAGCAGCGCACACAGATGGAGTATCCGCTTCTCGCTGCGGCGCCCTCCGGGTGGAAGCCCGGCCCCGCGCCGCGCCGCACGCTCACCATGCCTGCTCCCCCCACCGCACCCGCCGACCTGCTCATCGAGATCGGCACCGAAGAGCTGCCGGCCCGTGACCTTGACGATGCGCTGGCCCAGCTCGCGGAATATGCCCCGGCGTTGTTCGCGACACTGCGGCTCGATGTGGAAGCGGTGCAGGTGATGGGCACGCCGCGCCGTCTGGTGGTCTTGGCGAAGAACCTTTCCCCACGCCAAGCCGACGCGGAAAGCGTCGTGAAGGGGCCGCCTGTCAACCGTGCTTATGACGCCGAGGGGAAGCCGACTAAGGCCGCGATGGGCTTTGCGCGCGGCAAGGGGGTGCGGGTCGAAGACTTGGAACAACGCGCGATCGGCGGTGGGCAATATGTGGTTGCGGTTGTGAAGACTGCCGGGCGCCCCGCTGCCGAGGTGCTTGCCGAGGCTCTGCCAGGCCTGATCGCAAAGCTCCGTTTCCGTAAGTCTATGCGTTGGAACGCCAGCAACATCGCCTTCTCCCGCCCGATCCGTTGGCTGCTGGCCCTATACGGTGGGGCAGCGCTCCCGTTCAGCTATGCCGGTGTGTCGAGCGGTAACAGCACACGTGGTCTGCGCGCCTTCGACCCCGACGCACTTGAGCCTCGCGCATTGGTGGTCGAGGACGCGGCGCGTTACTTCGCTGCGCTGGAGGCCGAGGGTATCATCATTGACCCAAAGGTGCGTGCCGAGGTCATCCACGCCGAGGCTATCCGTCTGGCGGCGGAGGTGGGGGGGCATATACCCGATAACCCCGCGCTGCTCGGCGAAGTGACCAACCTGGTCGAGCGTCCGACGCTGCTGCGGGGTCGGTTTGAGGAGAAGTACTTGAACCTGCCCGATGCCGTGCTCATTGCGGTGATGCAGAAGCACCAGCGCTACTTCCCGGTTGTGGATGCCGACGGACGGCTTATGCCTTATTTCATCGCCACGCGGAACGGCGATGCTGCCCATCTCGACACCGTGACCGCCGGCAACGAGCATGTCATCAGAGCGCGCTTTGCCGATGCCGACTTCTTCTACCGCGAGGATTGCAAACAAACGCTCGAAGCGTTCTTGCCGCGCCTGGCGACTAAAACCTTCCACGAGAAGTTGGGGTCGTATCTGGATAAGTCGAAACGTGTTGCCCGGCTCATAAAGGAAATCGGGCCGATGCTGTGCCTTGACGCTGCGGCACAACGAACTGCTGAGCGCGCCGCAACCCTGAGCAAGGCCGACCAAGCTACCCATATGGTCACCGAGATGACCGCGCTTGAGGGCATTATGGGACGCGAATATGCCCTGATGAGCGACGAGCCGAACCCGGTTGCACAGGCCATCTTTGAAGGCTACCTGCCGCGCAGCGCCGGTGACATCCTGCCGCAGACCCCGGCGGGGGCGGCGCTGGCGTTATCGGACCGTCTGGATAGCTTGGCGGGGCTGTTCGCGGCACAGCTCGCGCCCACCGGTTCGGCAGACCCCTATGGGCTGCGGCGCGCGGCGTTGGGCCTTGTGCAGATTTTGCTCGACCGAGGCCTTGACCTGGACCTTAGGAAGGCGTTTAGGGTTGCCTCTGCCGCGCAGCCGATCGCGGTCGGCGCGGAGGTGCAAGAGCAGATCGTTAACTTTGTCACCGGGCGATTGCATGTATTGCTGCGTGAGCGGGGTTATGCGCATGATGTCGTCACGGCGGTGTTGGCCGAGCAAGGGCATCGGCCACACCGGGCTGCTGTGGGTGTGGCTGAGCTGTCCGAATGGACGCAGCGGGGCGATTGGCCGGCCATCCTTGATGGCTATGCGCGCTGCGTGCGCATCACCCGCCAGTATGATGAGACCTTCACCTTGCGCCCGGCAGATTTTGGCGCCCCGGCAGAGCAGGCGCTGTATGCTGCCTATAAGAAGGCGGATGATGCGCTCTCTCCGGACGACAACGTGGGCGCTATGCTAGACGCATTTGTGCCGGTGGTGGAGGCGGTCACCGTGTTTTTCGGTCCGGCGGACGAGGGCGGTGTTTTGGTGATGTCCCCGGACCCCTCGGTGCGAGAGAACCGGTTGGCGCTGTTGCAGCGCATCGGGGCGCTGGCTGCCGGGCGTGCCGATTTTAGCAAGCTGGCGGGATTTTAGGCATTGTACAGGGCGCAAAGGATGCGTAGGGGCGGAGAAGGCCTCCGTAGTTAAACACAATAGCTCGACACAAATGGAGGAACGACATGTCAGAGAAAACCGCATGGATCACCGAAGAACTCGCCCGGCTCAAAGAGCAGGGCTTGTTCACCCACATTCGCACGATCGAGAGCGCGCAAGGGCCGCGCATCACGGTAGACGGCAAAGATGTGCTCAACTTCTGTGCCAACGACTATCTGGGGCTGGCGAATCACCCCCGGCTGCGCAAGGCGGCGCGGAAGGCTATCAAGAAGTACGGTGTGGGGCCGGGCGCGGTGCGTACCATCGCCGGTACGATGAGCTTGCACATCGAGCTGGAGAAGCGCTTGGCCGAGTTCAAAAAGTCGGAGGCGGCGATCACCTTCCAGAGTGGCTTCTGCGCGAACCTGGCGACCATCCCCGCGCTGGTGGGCCGCGATGACGTGATCTTCTCGGACCGCCTGAACCACGCCAGCATCATCGATGGGTGTCGGCTTAGCCGCGCTAAGATCATTGCCTACGCGCATAATGACCCCGATGACTTGTGCAAACAGATCGCGGAGAGCGAGGGCAAATACAAGCGCCGCCTCATCGTCACCGATGGGGTGTTCTCGATGGATGGGGATATTGCCCCGCTGCCCCGCCTGGCCGAGATCGCCGAAGAGCACGACATTCTTTTGATGGTAGACGACGCTCACGGCGAGGGCGTGCTCGGTGAGGGCGGGCGCGGTATTGTGGATCACTTCGGCTTGCATGGCCGGGTGGACATTGAAGTGGGGACGATGTCAAAGGCCTTTGGTGTGATGGGCGGCATTGTATCTGGCAAGCGGGTTATCGTGGATTGGCTGCGCCAACGTGGGCGCCCCTTCTTGTTCTCTAGCGCGATGACGGTGCCGGATGCGGCGGCGTGTCTGGAGAGCGTTGAGATGCTCGCCGGCAGCACCGAGCTGGTCGATCGGTTGTGGGCGAATGCGGATTACTTCAAGAGCAAGATGCAGAAGATGGGCTTTGATACCGGCCACAGCCAAACCCCCATCGTGCCGGTGATGCTGGGCGAGGCGCCGTTGGCGCAAGAGTTCAGCAAGAAGCTGTTCGAGGCAGGCGTCTTTGCGATGGCGATAGGCTTCCCGACCGTGCCGCGTGGCATGGCGCGCATCCGTGTGATGAACTCGGCGGGTCACACGCGCGAGGATTTGGATAGGGCGCTGGCTGCGTTCAAGCAGGTTGGCAAGACGTTAGGCGTGATCTAGACAAGGGCACCTGCCCCCTATAGCTAGAATTTGCCGGGCAGCGTGAAGTAAAACGTGCTGCCCGGTTCGATTTCGGGGTTGCTCTCGACGCCCACCTCACCGCCGAGCCGCTCGACGATGCGTTGCACGATGGATAGCCCCAGACCGTGGCCTTCGGCGCGCGTGAACTCAAGCCGGGTGAAGGCGGTGAACAGCTCGATCTGTGCGCTGCTGGGGATGCCGGGGCCGTTATCGCGCACCCAGAAGCGTACCATGTTTGCACCTTGCGGGGTTGCACCCAGTTCGATGCGCGGTGGCTTGCCGCCATATTTTATGGCGTTGCCGAGGTAGTTCACCCATACCTCTTCTACCCACGGGCTGTAGCCTAATGCCACCGGCCAGGTCTCACAATCGGGACAAAGTACTTCGGCCTGTGCTTCTTCGATCACCAGAGCCAGGCGTTGTAATGTCTGGTCGATAACATGTGCCATGTCAATAGGACGGGATGGAACCTGCCTCAGCTTGCGTACGCCTGCCAATACCATCAGCTCGTTGATGATGCTATCCATCTTGCGGCTGTTCCAGGCGATGCTGCGCGTGATCTGTATCAGCTCATCATGTGAGACCTCATCCAGCTCATCCTTTAGGAACTCTGCGTACCCTAAGACGATCCCCAGGGGGTTCTTGAGGTCGTGTGCGACTGTATGGGCAAAGGCGTCTAGTTCTTTGATGAGCTGGGTGCGCTCTTGTGCGGCGCGCCGGCGTTTGGTGATGTCGTGCAGGACCACCAGGAGGCCGACGTAATTACCCTGACGGTGTAAGGGCGAGATGCGCAGATCAAAATAGCGAGTTCCCTCACCCTTCCCCAGCGTAATCTCGGCTTGGGTGCCGGTCACGTCACGGCAATAGTTAAATAGATCGGCGTCGAGCACATCTGTGGCGAGCCGTCCGATGAATTCGGTGTTGGGGTCGAGCATCTTTTGGGCTGCCGGGTTGAGATCGACGATACGGTTTTTCTTGTCCAGTACGAGCACGATGTCGCGCATACTCTCGAAGACGGCGTCGCGCGCGGTCGGCGTGACCTCTAACAGCTGGTGGCGCAGCACTACCCACGTGATCGCCAAGCCGGAGAAGGCGAAGGTGAAGACCGTAATATCGATGGGGATCAAGCCCAAATTGAACGCGATGTTCCCGCCCCCGGTGACCAACACACATGTAAGCAGTGCGCTGATCTGGATGCGGTATAGGTGGGTCGAGCGAGAGAACACGCGGAGCAGCAAAAACACGCCGACAAGAGTCAGACTGTAGGAATAGAGGAAATGCAGCCAGAATATGGGGGCGCGTGTGAACTGGAGCCGGTCGATGCCGCCAACCATGCGCAATTGGACGGCGGAATATATCAGGTGGTGCGCGTTGTTGGTCCAAAGCAGCAGGGAGATAAGCAGAGGTTCGATGCACAACAGCACGCAGCGGCGGCGTGTTAGCCATGCTTTGCGCCCCGCGTATTGCAGGGAGAAGACCAGCCACAATACCGATATGGCAGCATAAAAGGCAAACGCTACGTTGCTCCAGAAGATTTTTGCCGCCAGGGTGCTGCTGAGCAGCTCTAATGCATAGCATAGCGACCATGCACCGGCAGAGAGCATTAACCATGCAAATGTTATGGACTCATCACCAGAGCGACGGCGCCACACATAATAGGAGAGCGCGGTGGCTACCAACGTGGCGATTATGGGATGAATCGCGTAACTTGTGTAATGCCAGTGCATTATGTTCCTGCTATACGCTTATGTTTGCTTAATATAAGCTACCTACGTTATTCTCGCAATGTCGCAAGCACCTGTAAGAATCCCATATCGCCATGCGCGCGGAGCTTGCCGGCCAGCAGCGCTTCGATGCCGCTGATCTCGCCTCGGCTCATCGCGCTGTAGTCATGTGTGCTCATCTGCACGGTGACGGATGTGGCGGTATCGCCGTTGTATGTCACGCTCGCGCGATAGAGTGTACCATCATCCCGTGTCAGCTCCAGGTGCACTGTGCCGTGCACCTCTGCCAGCTTCGCCAAGCGTAGCGCGGTGGCGCCCTGTGCGATGGCGGCCAGCCCGGTGAACACGAGTCCGGTCACCGAATCGCGCCACGAGTCCAAGTCGGTGCGGGTGGCGATGGTCGGTGCGTCGGGGGTTGTTCGAGAGACCGTCATGTGCCGTCCGTCGCCGACATGAATGCCGAAGGTTGCGTCACCGACCGTGTATGCCACAACAAAATTGCTGCCCTCCATCGCGGCGCATGGCGGGTTGGCGTCTACATAGGCGGCGAAGGCGCGCGGGATAAACTCGGTGAAGTAAGCCTCCGGTGTGATCTCAGCCGGGGCGTGCGCCGGCATAAAGTCGGGCCGCGCGTCGGTGTGCCGGGCTGCCTCTAGCTCCTGACGCACAAGCTCAGCCCGTACGACCTTGCCGATGCCGCTCTTGGGCAGGCTCGTGCGGAAGATCACGCGGCGCGGCACTTTGTAGGCCGCGAGGTTAGCCTTGCAATGCTCGATGAGCGCTTGGGTGCTCACCACCTCTGCCTCCGGGTCGAGCACCACATAGGCATAGATGCGCTCACCGCGCGCTTTGTCTGGCACTCCGACCACGGCGACCTCTTGCACGGCGGGGTGTTGCGCCAGGACCAGCTCGACTTCGTTGGGGTATACATTGAAACCGGCTACGATAATCATATCCTTTTTGCGCCCCACCACATACAGGTATCCCTTTTCGTCCATATAACCCAGGTCGCCGCTGTAGAGCCAGCGTTGGCCTGCTGCGTCGCGACGGAGCACGCGCGCGGTTTCTTCGGGCTGCTTCCAATAGCCTTTCATTACTTGCGGGGCGTTGATGACAATCTCGCCCACCTCACCGGTGGGGAGTGCGCGCGTGCCGCTTTCGGCGTCCATGATCTTGATAAACACGTCGGGGTAGGGCAGCCCGACGCTCTCACGGTTCGGCTCGTTGAGGATAGGCCACATTGTCATGAGTAAGCAGGCTTCGGTGAGGCCGTAGCCCTCGGTGAACATGCCGTTCATGCGCGCTTCGTATTGAAACATCAGGTCGCGCGGCAAGGGCGACGCGCCGGAAGTGACAAACTTCAGGCTCTTGATTGCATCTTGGTCGGCCATGCGGCGGTTCATAATCGCACGTATCAGCGCCGGTACAGCATAAAAATGCGAAGGGTGATACTTCTCGATAGTATCGACCAACAGGTTAACGTCAAAGCGCGGCACAAGCGCCATCCGGTAGCCGTGGAAGATGGCGCGGTTCATCACCAGGTTCATGCCATAGGCATGTGAGAAGGGCACCACGCAGAGGGTGGTTTCGTTCCCATCATTGGTATACGGTTCGCCCCACTTTGCAGCCTGCACCACATTGATGACCAACCCATAATGCGTCAACATCGCCGCCTTGAGCTTGCCCGCCGTGCCGCCGGTGTATTGGATCACCGCCACGTCCTCTTCCGGGTCGATGTCTACATCAAAAGGGCGCGGCGCGGTCTGCATGAGGTCGGCCCAGTGGTGGTGCCACGGTTGGTCGGGTAGGTTGGGGGTGTGCCCTTGTGCGGCGTTTTCTTCCCGATATTGCCGGGCTGCCGCGTCAGACATATAGGCCTCCAACCCAACCGTGATGATGTGCGCCAGTTTGCTTTCTGCCTGCACATCTGTGTGCATATCGAAGGCCTTTGCTGCCAAAGAAGCCTCGACGATCAGCACGGATATCTCCGACTGACGGATCACTTCGGAGACCTCGCGCGCGACCCAAAGCGTGCTCATGTTGACAGCCGTCGCGCCGATCCACTGTACGGCATAGAATGCGATGATGTATTGTGGGCTGTTGGGCAACATTATGCCGATGTGGTCGCCCTTGCCCAGGCCCAGGTCTTGCAGCGCCGCAGCAAGCCGTGTCACCTCGGTGCGGAGCTGCATATAGGTCAATTCGGCGTCATAGAAAAGGGTGGCCTTGTGCTGCGGATATATTATTGAAGCGATAAGCAGCAATCGGCTCAGCGGTATGTGCGGATAGTTGATGCTGGCGGGCACCCAGTAGTCATAGTACTTGAGCCACGGCCTATCATCCATGTTGACTTTGCTCCTGAGGGTAGAGGCGATTGACAATAGTTTAATGCAATTGTGTACAGCGGCAAGACATTCTGAAGGCCCCCTCCGCCAAGCGGGGAGGGGGCCTAGAGGGGAAGAGATGCGGTTATCAATCCTTCGGCTTTGCCGGCGCTATGCTGGGGTGAGGCAGCACCATCTCGCCATCGTCACGGATTGCCATCAGCATCACCACGTCGTTCTCGAAGTGTACCACGCCCTCGCTGAGCGCTGCGACAAAACCGTCGTACTCCGAGCGCAGCAGACCATCTTCGCCGACCGGACGACCGTAGATGTCGTATATCTCGGCCACGGGCTGCCCTTTGCTCACAGTGTCACCGGCGCGGAGCAGATGATGCACGATGCAGCTGCACGGCACGCGCGGATGCATGAAGCGCCGCACCGGGTAGCCGGGGGCGATGGCTGTGAAGCCCTCGACTGCCTCCATCGCGCCGTCCAGCATTCCGGCCCAGCGCATCACGTTGCGCAAGCCCGCTACCGACGCATCGCGTACCGCCGGTTCGACCATCAGGTAGCCGCCCAGCTCGGCGGTAAATGCGGGGATGCGCGCCGTGTTGAGCATCGCTCCGCTCACCGAGCGATGCAGCTTTTTGTGTAGGTATTCGCCGCCGCCGAACTCGTTGATGATAGGAATGCCGAAGGTTTCCATCATCGCGGTCGTCGTCTCGAAGAGCTGCGCGGCAAGGTCCTTCTCATCCTCCTTGAAGTAGTAGACCGGGTCTCGGAACGAAAGCGGTATCGCGCCGATCGACATACAGTGTAGGTCGATCAAGTAATCGGCGCTTTCCCGCATCACTGCGAAGAAGCGCTCGTATGCCATCTCCAACACCGAGGGCGGTGAGGCATCGGGACCTTTCGGCTTCCGCTCTACCTCCGGCATGGGGAACAGGCGGTTGGGGTCGTCCCCGTGGATGTAATAAGCACTGCGGCGCACCTCGCGCAGCCCCGAAGGGTTCAGCGTGGGCACTGCTACCACCGTGCCACGCATCCGGGCGGGCAGCTCGGCCTTGAGGAATTTGTGTAACACAGACACCCCGGTAAGCTCGTTGCCGTGGATGCTGGCGGTGACCCACAGCGTAGGGCCGTCCTCGTGTCCCTGCGCGATTATGATAGGGAAGCGGTCGGCGCCCCCGGTGGGCAGGGGCACCGCGTCAAAGGTGCCGTAGCTCAGCCGTCCGGGGATGGCCTTTGCCGTGCCGATGGTTAGGGGTTTGGGCTTTGTCATTTTGTTTTGTGCTCCTCGTGCTACCGGTCTATTTCTAGAATGCGTTCTGATGTTTGGATTTTACCACCAGGCGTACGGCGCAGCAGCAGCACAGCGCCCAAGACCAACGCACCGCCTATGATCTGGGGCCAGCCGAGGACCTCGCCTAGAATCAGCCAGCCCAACAGCGTTGCAATCACCGGCTCCAGCGTGGCGACAATGATCGCATTGCTCGCCGGCACCTGGCTTAGGCCCGCGTGGAAGCTCACCCCGCCCATCAGCGTAGGCCCAAGCGCCAGAGCGCTAAGCCAGAGCATGGTTTCTGGGGAGTCGGTTGCTTCCGCCAGCGCACCGAAGTCTTGCACCGGCAGCATAAACAAAAGGCCGAAGAACAGTGAGAAACTCACCACAGTCCACGAACTATGGCGGCGCAAGTTTATCTTGCTGAGCATGGTATACATGCCATAGGTCAGCCCGGCGCCCAAGCCAAATAGTATCCCTAGTGGGTTCAGCCGCAGCACTTCCGGCTCATACACGCGCGCCACCAACGCTGCCCCCACGAACGCCAGCCCTACCGCTGCTGCTTTGTACCGGGTTAGCGCCTCGCCCATGAAGAGCGCCGCGAACACATTCACCCAGGCCGGCGCGGTATACATCAGCACCGCTGCCATGCCCACGCCGGTTAGATCGACGGCGGTTGCATAGACGTTGTAGAAGAGTGCGACCCCAAACAAGCCAAAGAGCGCGAGCCTAGTTAGGTCGCGCCGAGAGGTTATGGTGGGGAAGATGCGCCCTTTGTGTCCCCGCGCTGCCCATGCCACCGCGTGCGCTGCGAACAGGACCAGCATAGTGAGCAGCGTGCGGAAGAACACGATCGTCATTGGTGTTAACCCATAATGGCCGATCAGATGTTTGTAGAACAAGCCCATAGATGCCCACAGCGTCGCTCCCAATAAGACCAGGCCATAGCCTCGAAGTGTGCGGTTCATGCGTTATGTCCGGGATAGATAAATAGGTGGGGGGGATTTAACTGTATAATATGGCGCGCGTCAAGCGGTAGAATCGGCGGAGGTACACAAATAACCCATTCGGGGTCGGGTGACCGAAGGGAGTGTCTACAGCTCGAAGCCTCAGGTGAATAAATACCGAGCTTCCGCTTTGATGAATTGCGCTACAATGAAGCCGATAAAGCTATGCGAAGGACGGCCTCTGCCACATGCCCAAAGAACCCTATCTCGACGCCACAGGCGTAAAATCTGCTCTCGATGCGCTGCGTCAGGCTGCGCCCCTGGGGGGGCATGTTCTCGCCGGTTTCCTCATCGCGCGCCGGGTGCGGCAAAGCCCCGAAGCAGTCGAAGGCGCCGTCGCCGCCGAGCAGGTTGTTTATAACCTGTTGGTCGAACACATCACCGTCACCCTGGAGCGTTTGCGTCGTCTGGAGGGGTTGCCTTTCGCCGCCGACACGGAGCGCGCCGCCGCCGAAGCTGCCCTCCGGCAAGATTTTTGGCAGGGCAACACCGAACTCGAAGCCTGGAGCGTCTTGTATTATCGCTATGTGCGCGTTGACCTCGACCTGCAGATGCAAAGTATCGCCGCCATAGCCAGCCAGGAGCTGCGCACCGTCCGCCGTCGCCTCAAACACGGCATAACCCGGCTCACCGCGCAGCTTATCGAGGCCGAGCGCGTCGCACGTGCCCGTCAAGCGTGCTTGCGGATGCGCTTGGCCTTGCCGTCGGCAAGCCCGCCGCGTTTGTATGGCATGACGGATGTCACGAGCCGTGCGCTCGATGCTCTAAATGCTACTCCCCCATGCCCGGTGGTCCTGCACGGCGCCGGTGGGCTGGGCAAGACGGCGCTCGCAAGCTACCTTGCACACTGTCTCATCGAGCAAGAGCAAGACGCCATTGATGACTTGGTATGGCTGCACGGTGCGCCTTCCGATGCACTGCCGACGCGCTTACTCGAAGGTTTGGGACAATCCGCCGCGCACCCTGACCCGCTTATGGCGCTGCGCGCTTATGCACAGACCTACCGCTTGCTCGTTGTGCTCGATGCTGCCGAATCCCTGGTGGCCGATGCACGCGCGCTGGATACACTGCTGGGCGCGCTGGGCGCGGCGCGTGTCGTCATCACCAGCCGGACCGCGCCACCGGCTGTGTGTGATCTGCTGCCGCTCACCCTGCACGAATTCGACGCGCACGATGCGTGGGAGTTCATGGAGCACGAATTCGAGCGTACGCACGGCAAGCCTTCTGATACCCCCCGCCGTTCCGCCGACTTCGCGCGGGTGTGGGAGGCGGTGGGGGGCAACCCCCTGGCGCTGCGGGTGGCTGTGGGACATTTGCGCTTCTTCGCGGCAGACCGGGTGGCGGGCTTGCTTGCGCAGCTCCCGGCTGGCGGCCAGACTCTGTTCGATGCGTTGTATCGCGCGGCATGGGATGCGCTCGATGCGGACGCGCGCCGTTTGTGGCTGGCGTTGCTGCTCTATCCGTCGGAGCACGCCGCCAGTATCGATGATCTTGAGCAGCTTGGTTTGCCGGTCGCTCTAGAGAGCGCGGTGCTTACCCTGGCGCGCCGTGCCTTGATCGAAGTGTGGCCGGCGGATGCTGTGCCGCGTTATTCCTTGCCCCGGCTCACTTGTGCGTTTCTGATAGATATGCTCGCCTCTGCCGAGGGCAGAGCGCTAGAGACGTGTGTGACAGACGCTGCGCGCGCGCTATCCACCGTGTTGATAGATGGTGGCGACGTGCCCGCAGCGCTGGTCATCGCACGTGGCGTACATCTTTTGACGCAAGCCGCGCGCTTTGCACTGGACGTTGATGTGTTGAGTCTGGCGGCGGCGGTGCATGGGCATGTGGCCGAGCTGGGGCGTTGGGCTGCGTGGTTGCCGCTTGTGCGTCGGCTACGTGATGCGGGGGTGGTGTCCGCGCCCGGTGGCAAGGCTCTGTTGCAGGTCTGGCAGGGTGAAGCCGAGCGGCACTTGGGGGAGCTGGACGCAGCTGCAATCACGCTGCTGGAAGCAATCCGTCTGGCAGATGCTGCCGCTTGCAAGGCAAGCCATGCAGCAGCGCTGGTGGAGCTGGCAGCGGTGTATCGGCTTGCAGGGCGGCCCGGCGCGGCGCTCACCGCTGTGCAGGCGCGCGATATCTTCACCGCGCTGGGCGATGCTGAAGGTGCGGCGCGTGCTCTCGCCGAGATGGTGCAGATCGAGCTGGACGCCGGTAATGCAGAACGGGCGCTGCATATGCTGGATACGGTGGATGCTCCCCCGCCGGCGCAGCAAGCGCGCTGGCAGGCGCTGCGTGGCAATGCGTATTTGCGCCAGGGCCGCTTCGATGCGGCGTTGACGGCGCACACGCGCGCGCTCGAACTAACCCGGCAGGGTGCCCATCGGATAAATCGGGCGCGTGCGTTTGTCAATCTGGGGCAGGCGCAGTTGGCCGCCGGCGCGCTCGACGTCGCCGAGGACAGCTTCTTGCAGGCATTGAACATTATGGAACAGACACACGATGTCCTGGGCCGTGTGCGGGCGCGTGCGAACCTGGCGGTGCTTTATGCTCGGCGCGGCCATCATCGCCGTGCGCTCGACCTGTTGGACACGGTGTTGGTGGAGCAAGAGGCCTTCGGCGACCGGCAGGGCGCGGCGGTGAGCCGACAGAACTTGGCGGAATTGCGCCTTGTGGCGGCAGAGGCGGCGTTGAAGCGAGGGCAGGTGCCGGCAGCGATACGCCATCTGGACGCGGGGCGGGCGCTTTATGGCGAGCTGGGTATGGATGCACGCGCGGCGGAGGCGGCGCGGGTGATGGCTGAGCTGCGCGCAGAGTATCGGACGTCGTGATTAGGTCGAATGTCAGACGTTCTCATCCCTATCGTCATCTTCGCGCGGCGGCGCGAAGGGCTTAGGCGCGGGGCGTGTCGTGCGGCGGCGCAAGGGGGGGATGTTGGGTTTGGGTGGTTCCGGGTGCACGGGTGGCTTCCCCGCGTGGCTCGGCCCGACATCGTTTGGCGGCAGCGCTTCCGGCTCCGGCTTTGGTGCGGAGGGGGACGGTGGCGGCGGCTCGGTTGTCGGTGGCGGTGAGGCTGGCGCCGGTGTGCTGCGCGCCGCCGACCACGTGGGCGCTTCCGGCGGTACACCGGGCGGTACGCTCACCCCGATTACCTGCCCCTCGACCGGGCTGGAGGCCAATAGATCGACATCGGGTAGAAGCTGGTTGGCAAGCGCGGCTTTTTGGACATCGCTTGCGTCGGGGATCACGCGCTCCAGCAAGCGATATGTGGTATTGACGCGCGTCAGCAGGGGTTGACCGGGTGCCTCGCCTGCCTTGATGCGCCGCGCCGCGCCGCGCCGTTCGTCAAAGATTACCTCAAGGATGGTCTGGATGATCTCTGGGTGCCAGAAGCCCAGGGTGATGCTGAAAGGTGAGTGGTGTGAGAGCTGCCGGATTTCCGGGTCCCATGCCGGCGATTTACCTTGCAGCATTGCTGCTGCCTCATGCAGACGGTGCAGTGCTTTAAGGTAGGGTATAACGCCCTCGGTCAGCATACCAAAGGTGAGAGGTTCGGGGTGTGTGAGTTGGAGCGTTACCCAGCTGTCGGTCACCAGCTGCGATTCAATCTCGCGGCGGAGCATACCGTATTGCTCGCGTTGCCGTGCGGTGATCTCCATCTCGGCGAGGTGTTTGATGCTGTGCAGCGCCTCGGCAGGCCGTCCGGCTTCCAGTAGGGCGGCGGCGGCTTCTAGGGTTTGGTAGACCAGGGTATTGAATGCTTCGTGTGGTGTGGGCATAGTTCTTTACCATTGCTGTGCTGTAATGAGAACAATTGTACGCCAAGAGCGCGTTTTGCGGTATTTATTCACCTAGAGCTTTGTGCCTTAGGCATTCCCTTTGGTCGCCGGGGTTTTTGGCCCCCTGTTCCTTTCTAATCTATGCGCGGCTTTGGCCGCGCAAATGCAGGTCACCTCCGCCTGCGCGGAGGTGTGGGGGTGACCGGAGGGAATGCCCCCGGCTCAAAGCCCCCACAGAGAGCATCGGATTACTTCGTCAACTTCTGTAGGCCGACCTTTTGCCACTCGTCTTGTGCATCTAAGGTCGGCGCCAGCCGATGCATCGTTTTTAGCCCCAGAGCGCTACAACTCGTAGATATCGCCGTACTTATTACGCAGATACGCCACGTATGAGCGTGCCTGCATCGGTTCGCCGGTAGCGCGCTCGATCAATTCGGGCGGCAGATAGCGGCGGCCCGGTTGGTGGATGTGCTCGCGCATCCAACCCAACAGCTTATCGAACTGCCCTGCCTTGATATCGGCGGGGATTTCCGGGAAGTCGGCGACGGCCTTGTTGTAGAGCTGTACCGAGAGCAGGTTGCCCAGCGAGTAGGTCGAGAAGTAGCCGATCAAGCCGGCGGACCAGTGCACGTCTTGCAGGATG
>CAZJBO010000003.1:0-25470 GCA_964544075.1 uncultured Anaerolineae bacterium | reverse complement strand
GCCGTTGGTGGTGAGGTCGATCATGCCGAAGATATCGAAGAAGGAATAGGTGAGGTTGGTGAAGAGCAGGAAAAAGGTCATGGGAGACAGCAACGGGAAGGTGATGCGCCAGAAGCGCTGCCAACTGCTTGCGCCGTCGATGATGGCAGCCTCCATGACATCGCCGGGGACGTTTTGCAGCCCGGCCATGTAGAAGAGGATGTTATAGCCCAAATTCTTCCACACCGACGCCATGATGACCACCCAGATTGCCAGGTCCGGGCTGCTCAACCAGTGGGGTTGCTGGCCTATGGTGATATCGAAGACGTAACGCATGATGCCGATCTGCTCGTTAAACATCACCCGGAAGATAACGCCGGCGATGGCCGGCGAGAGCGCGTAGGGCCAGATGAGGAAGGAGCGATAAAATGTGGCGCCCTTCACATCTTGCATCGCCAGGCTTGCGATCGCTAAAGCAATGCCCATCCCAATGATAATGACCGCTGCCGCGATGATGATAGTAGTGCCAATACTCGCGCGATACGATGCATCTTCGATGAGCATCTGATAGTTATCCAAGCCCACATAGCGCGGGGCCGCGCCCCGCATGATGGGCCTACGGTATGCCGAGAGATTGAAAGTTTGGATGGTGGGGGCATACAGGAAGAAGACCAGGATAACCAGCGAAGGGGTCAGCAGAGCCATCGGTAGTGATGCGAGCGGGACGACGAAGAGTGTGAAGCCGGCGAACATCACGAGCCAGAAGCTGGGGCCGATGATTCCCGCCTCGATCATATCGGCGCCGTTGTTGACAAAGAACAAGAGGTAGTAGCTTGTGGCGAGCAGACCGCCCAGCCCACTGAGCCGCGTCAACCACTTATCGTATCCCGGCGCGAAGTATAAACCCGCCACACCCGCCAGGCCTAAGACGCTGCCGATCAAGGGAAGAAGGACGGCGACTCCCTCTAGGAGCGAATGCGTGTGTGCGCGGAAAGCCTCTAAGCCGGTTATGGATACAGTGCCGCCCTCGGCCTGTACAAACCAGGGCAGGAACAGAAAGCTCAATATGATGACCACGCCGCTTGCCAGCGTGATGATGTTGCGCCCCAAAGCGGGAAAGGTCGTTTTGAATTTTGCTTGCACAAATCCCCCCTATGTACGCTGCCGGATCGGAACCTTTGGTAAGTGAAGCGGGAGAAGGCCGCTTAAACCTTCTCCCGTGAATGCCATAGTTCAGAAGTTTGGAAGAAATTCACCACCGAGACCACATGGGACACAAGGGGTTTCTCTTACTCCGCGCCTGCTGCGCCCTCTGGGTGAACTGCAACCAAGCGGTTCTCTGAAGCTATAGCTTAGCCGTTCAGATTACTCGACGAGCGAGTTGTAATCGGCCAGCTCAGCATCGGCCAGCTCATCTGCCGTCGCCAACGCATCTTCGGGGCTTACGCCCTCAACGAGCATCGATTCGATACCGTTTTCGATGATGACGCGGATGGCCGGGAACGGTCCCATCAGCGCGCCGGCGGAGGCTTCGTTGACTTTGGTTTCCAAGAGTTGGTTAAAGGCTTCGGTATAGGCCGGGTTCAGCACAAACCAGTTCTGGTGTTCCAGCACATCCACCGCGCTCAAGCGGATCGGGAAGTAGCCGGTGCCCTTGTGCCAACGCACGGCGTTTTCGGTGTTGCTCATCCACAGCGCAAAGACCAACGCTGCGTCGAGTTCGTTTTCGGGGTGGTCGGCAGTCAGCCAAAGGCTCGCGCCGCCGACGATGGTGCCATTGCGCTCAACGCCTTCGGGGATGGGCAGCGCGGCGGTGCCGAGCGTCCAGCCGTTCTCTGCGGCGGTGTTCTGCATGATGGTCACGTCGCTGGTGCTGGTGATCTGCATGGCGGTCTGGCCGGCCCAGAAGATAGCGTTTGCGCCGTCCCAGTCGTGAGTGGTGCCGCTGTAGGTATAGTAACCGGCGTCGTACATATCCTTCCACCAGGTGAAGACCTTCAACGCGGGATCGCCATCGAGCAAGACGTCATCGGCGCGGGCGGTGCGGCCATTGTCGTTATTCGCCAGCAGTGCGCCTTGCTCAGACATCCACTGCTCGAAGAACCAACCGTGGAGCGGCCAGGTGATACAGCCTTCGGCAAAGCCACCGTCAACGATGGCAGGGCAGGCTTCATTAAGCAGCCATTCAAAGGTCAGGTCTTCGCCGGCCCAGGGGTCGGGCATGGTCAGGCCTGCCGCTTCGAGGATGTCGGCGTTGTAATAGAGGACGGGGTTGGAAGAGTTAAAGGGGAACGAGTAGAACTGCCCGCCGAAGCTGTAGTAGTTGGCGAAGGCCGGGATGAAGTCCTCTTGCATGAGGATTTCGGGATGGTCGGCGGCGATCTCATACGCGGGGGCGAATATCCCGGTATCGAGCGCATACTGGCTGCCGATTTCGTAAATCTGGACGACGTGCGGAGCATTGCCCTGGTCTACGGCCAAGAGCGTAGCATTGAGGGTGTCGTTATACGATCCCTTATGCTCGACTGTCACGTGAATAGTCGGGTGAGTATAGTTGAAGTCTTCGACCATGCGCTCGATGAACGCGGTGCGGGTGCCACCCATAGCGTGCCAGAACACGATCTCGGTGACTTCTTCTTGTGCCAGTACCTGAGATGCGGGCAGAGCCAACATCGTCAGGACCAGCAGCATGGAAAACAGACGCTTCTTCATCGGTTTACTCCTTCGTGTGAAATGTAGATGAAAAACTTTCCCATTCCCTAAGGGTCGGAACAGGCCAACAACCGGCCATTCGCACCGCGTGCAGGTGAGAGGTAAGTGTATTGTAGGTGCGAAGCGCCAACATAGGGGCCGATCTGCCTTCTCGCAAAGGTTGTCAAGGCTGGGCCACCCTACAGAGCTTATTTTACTTGGTAAAAGCGCTTTGTCGCAATATTACAGCGCAAAAGTGGCACAGATCAAGTATCTGCGCACCGCGCAGAGAGCAGGGCGCAGCGCCGCTTGAAGGGCAACTACTCAAGCGATTCTGCCTTCGCGCCTAACGCCTGACGTTAAAAACGGCGCACAAATGCGCCGGACACCCAACATACCGCTGCCAACTCTCAAACTTTGCTTGCCGTTTATAAAATAGTGTGCTATATTGGCCCCAGGAAGCAAAAGTGGCTTTCTTCAGCGCTGTATGCTCCGCATTGTTTACCCAACACACTTTTTAACGCCACACATTTGGGCCAAAACTATAGAATTTCTGACCGATTCTTTCGTCAAGTTTACCTTTATCTGACCGACAGGTGCTCTCATCTACTTATGGGAGCAATCTGTTTCGGCAAGAGTGCCTTATGGATATTGCAAAGTTAGAACAAAAAACCCTACAAGAGCTTCGAGAAATGGCCCGCGAATCGGATATAGCCGGTTTCAGCCGCCTCAAAAAGAGCGATCTAGTGCTGCGGCTGCTGCGTCATAATGCCGAAAAACAAGGGCTTCAGCTACGCGGTGGCGTGTTGGAGATCATTGACGACGGCATAGGCTTCCTACGCTCAGATCACCTACTGCCCGGCTCCGACGACATCTACGTCAGTCAGAGCCAGATACGGCGCTTCGGACTGCGCACCGGCGACATGGTAGTCGGTCAGGTGCGCCCCCCCAAAGATAGCGAGAAATATTACGGGCTGCTGCGCGTTGAGGCAGTCAACGGCCTCGACCCAGAGGTCGCCAAGCGCCGCCCGATCTTCGAGCGTCTGACCCCGATCTTCCCCGAAGAACGTTTTAATCTCGAAACCTCACCCCGCATCCTCTCAACCCGGCTGATTAACCTAATCACACCGATTGGGCGAGGACAGCGCGGCTTGATCGTATCGCCACCAAAGGCCGGCAAAACGACCGTGCTGAAAGACATCGCCAACGCGATCTCACACAATTATCACCAAATCCACTTAATGGTAGTGCTCATCGGCGAGCGGCCCGAAGAGGTCACCGATATGGACCGCTCGGTTGAGGCCGAGGTGATTAGCTCGACCTTTGACGACCCCGTGCAAAGCCACGTCCGCGTGGCAGAGATGGCCCTAGAACGCGCCAAGCGCCTCACCGAGAGCGGGCGCGATGTGGTGATCTTAATGGATAGCGTGACCCGACTCGCACGTGCATATAACCTCGTGGTGCCGCCCAGCGGACGCACGCTTTCCGGCGGCCTTGACCCCTCTGCTCTCTACCCCCCCAAGCGCTTCTTCGGCGCGGCGCGCAATGTAGAGGACGGCGGCAGCCTGACGATTATCGCCACTTGCCTGGTCGATACCGGCAGCCGTATGGACGACGTGATCTACGAAGAGTTCAAGGGTACAGGCAATATGGAGCTGCACCTAAACCGCCGTCTGCAAGAGCGCCGCATCTTCCCTGCCTTCGACATCGAACGCTCATCAACGCGGCGCGAAGAACTGCTGCTTGGCCCGGATGTGCTCCAGCGTGTCTGGACTATGCGCCGGATGCTCTCGCAAATGATGTCAAACCCGCCCGCCGGGGCCGGTATGGACATCACAACCGCGATGGATGCCCTGCTCTCGCAGTTCCGCCATACCAACAGCAACCAAGAATTCCTCGAAACGCTCAAGTCATAAGCCCCGCTGCAACCATCGGGACTATAAGGGGCGACACGTTGTGTCGCCCCTACGAAACTACCACACGGGACTATCCCTCAACCGCGTGAACCACTTTACCCAAACTTCTGTTTCAAAATCTGCGCAAGGGTAGGTTTACCGATCTCTTGGAGTTCGTAGCGCACCCGCTCGTAAGGCAGTTTGATCTTAATGACGCGGCTCAGGTCGATGGGCGTAGCAACGATCACAAGGTCAACGGGCATGTTGTTGATAGTCTGCTCCAGGTCGGCGCGCTGTTGGCGGCCATAGCCCATCGCCGGCAAGATCGGGCCGGTGCCGGGGTACTTCTTATAGGTCTCGGCAATACTCCCGATTGCATAGGGGCGTGGATCGACGATCTCGGCAGCGCCAAAGCGTTGGGCGGCGACAGTACCGGCGCCATAGGCCATCCCACCGTGGGTGAGGGTCGGGCCATCTTCGATGACAAGCACACGCTTGCCCCAGATAGCTTCGGGCTTCTCGACATCGATGGGGGAGGCCGCTTCCACGATGAGCACGTCGGGATTCACGTCGATGATGTTCTTGCGCACAGCGGCGATGTTGGCAAGGTCGGCAGTATCGATCTTGTTGATGACCACCACGTCGGCCATACGCAGATTGGCCTCACCGGGGTGATAGCTGAGTTCGTGGCCGGGGCGGTGCGGGTCGGCGACGACAATGTTGAGGTCGGCCTGATAGAAGGGCAGGTCGTTATTGCCGCCATCCCAGAGCACAATATCGGCCTCTTGCTCGGCCTGGCGGAGGATAGCTTCATAGTCTACCCCGGCATATACAACGATACCCCGGTCGATGTGCGGCTCGTACTCCTCGCGCTCCTCCACGGTGACTTCGTGTTTATCGAGGTCATCATAGGTAGCGAAGCGCTGGACGGCCTGTGCAGCAAGATCGCCATAGGGCATAGGGTGGCGTATAACGACGACCTTCAAACCCATATCACGGAGGGCATCGGCAACGCGGCGGGTGGTCTGGCTCTTGCCGCAGCCGGTGCGCACCGCGCAGACGCTCACGAGCGGTTTGCTGCTCTTGATCTGGGTATTCTTCAGCCCCATAAGGCGGTAGTCTGCACCGGCGGCCAGGACCTGGCTGGCCTTATGCATAACGTATTCGTGCGAGACGTCGGAGTAGGCAAAGACGACCTCATCGACATTGTATTCAGCGATCAGGCGGTCGAGTTCTGCCTCGGCGTAAATCGGGATGCCCTCAGGGTATAGGGCGCCGGCAAGTTCGGGTGGATACTTGCGCCCCTCGATGTCGGGAATCTGGGTAGCGGTGAAAGCAACAACCTCATAGCGGTCGTTGTCGCGATAGTAGGTATTGAAGTTGTGGAAGTCACGTCCGGCGGCGCCCATGATGAGGATACGTTTTTTCGACATTGGTTAGTTTCTCCTTAGTTTATGTTCTCGACAATTGATATGCACCGGTGTGTATAGCCTTGATCTACGTCATATACTTACCTCCGAAACATGCTGCAAACGCACACCGAGAACACGATGTCCCAGCAAGTACACCCGACTATGCCCCGGATGACCTGGGCCAAGATGAAAGACAAGAGGTTACCGGGAAAGCACCTCAACTAAGGGGTGTCCCAACTGTCGATGTATGTTTGCGCGAACGCATTAGTTGAGGTTTGGGAAAAATATAATTGGTGTCAGGCGGGGTGTGCGCCTACGACCGCTTTTCGCGTTCGGCCTTCCCGATACCGGATTGGCGGTAAGCAATCGCGGTAAGGCAAATGCTCAGAACGTATAGCCCCAACAAGGGCAGCATAACCAAGCCCATGTTGAAGGGGTCGATAGTTGGTGTAATCAACGCGGCGGCAATGGATACGCCGACAACGGCAAGCCGCCAGTTCCGCGCCAGCACGCCCGGCCCTATCAGGCCCAGACGCCCCAGCACAAAGAATATTAACGGCATTTCGAACGAAATGCCAATCCAAAACAGCAGCGTGGTAAGGAAAGCGATATACGCATCGGCGGTCCACTCGACCTCAAAGACATCTTGCTGAAAGTCGCGCAGGAAGCCGAGCGCTGCCGGCGCCATGATAAACCAAGCGAAAGCTATGCCCAATAGGAATAGGAACATCGCGCCCGGCACGGCCAGCCACACCCAACGCCTCTCGCGCGCGGTCAAACCCGGCATGACAAAGCCGAGCAGCTGCCAGATGATAATCGGCATAGCAAAGACCGCGCCGGCCATGAGCGCCACCCGGAAGTATACGACCACCGACTCGGTGGGGCCGAGAATCTGGAGCTTCTGGCGCATCCCGTCGGCGCCTTCGGGCGCGGCGCGCAGCAGGTATTCGAGTATTGGGCCGGTGAAGAACATCGATAGCAGCGTGGTGACGGCCAACGCCAACCCGGCGCGGATGAGGTGGCGACGCAAGTCTTCGAGGTGTTCGAAAAAGCCCATAACCGGGCCTTCATCCTCGATATAGTCTTTGGTATGGTCACGGTCGGGGAGGCTGCGGGGGGAGTTACCCCCAGGTTGGGCAGGCATAATGCTATTGTTCCGGCCCCGGCGTGTCGGTGCACGCGCATTCGAGCGCGGCGGTGTCGAGCATCGGGTCCTTCATATCCACATCGGGGAACGGGATAACAAATTCGCTCAGCTCTTCCCGCAAGCGCTTTACGTCGTGTAGTTCCTTGTCAAGCCCGGCGGCTTCGACCTCACTTCTCATCACAGCCTGGGCTTCGCGCCATGCACTGCGCAGCTTGCCGATCTCGCGCCCCAAGATGTAGGACCAACGCACGGTGCGCTTTGGCCCTGCTACGGTCAAGAGGATCAAGGCGATCACGATCAGTTCAGGCAAGCCAACGCCGAGAATATCCATATGCTGCCAGATTCACTCCACAGCTTGCGTATCGACGATGCTAGATTCCAGCATCTTTCGAATCTCTTTGTGCCGCGCCGCAAGGCTGCCCAGCACGCCGTTGATGAAACGTGGGGCGCTATCTGAGCCAAAAGCCTTTGCAAGTTCCACAGCCTCGTTGATCGCCACCTTGAGCGGCGTATCTTTGCTGATGGCGAATTCATAGATGGCGATGCGTAAGATGTTACGGTCGATTATTGCCATCTGGTCGAGCGGCCATTCTGGGGCATATTTCTGGATCAATGCATCCATCTGCGCCTGGTTCTTCAGGATACCTTCAACCATCTGGTGGAGGAAAGGGCGCACGCCGTCCGATATGGGGTGTGCCGAGAGTCGGTTGGGGAGCACCTCGGATGCCCGGTGGCCGGTGCAATCGATTTCGTACAGAGTCTGTAGGGCAATGCCGCGCGCCTTGCGCCGTGGTTTCAAGGTTCAATTACCTCGTAGGTGGAACTATGACATAGCGTAGCCACCCTAATGTGTATCGTAAGCAATATCCTCAACATGCACATTAATCGCTAACACTTCCATGCCGACGATCTCATGAATTGCGCGCGTCACCTCGTGCTGCACGTTATAGCTTACTTCACGCATATTAACATCGGGTTTGACTACGACATACAGGTCACACACCACGGTCTGCGCTTTGTCGTCTACTACGATCATAACACCGTTCGCAGCGGGGTTGCGCCG
Organism: uncultured Anaerolineae bacterium; assembly: GCA_964544075.1. Classification (GTDB taxonomy): domain Bacteria; phylum Chloroflexota; class Anaerolineae; order Aggregatilineales; family JAFGMM01; genus JAFGMM01. Next base: position 17,283 of record CAZJBO010000003.1, on the reverse strand, counting down.
GAAGATGCGATCTACCCCGCCGGGCATATTGCCCATGCGCGCCACCCCCTTGATGCCGAGGGTTGTATAGCGCACGATGGTCAACAATACGCTGGGCGCGATGGTGACCCTGTCCTGTAGAACGGCATCGTGTGTTTCTTGCATTTCGGTCATAGTGTATGGAGTTTACCCCATCACCATGCCGCCGTCCACCGACAGCACCTGCCCGGTGATATAGCCGGTCTCTTCGGCGCAGAAGAACGCGACGGCATAGGCGACCTCTTTAGGCTCTGCCCAGCGCCCCATCGGGATGGCGGCTTCGAGCTGTTTGAGCGCATCCTCGCCCATCTGTGCGCTCAGCCCAGCCGTCAACGGCGTCTCGACGAAGCCCGGCGCGACCGCGTTCACGGTGATATTGCGGCTGGCGACCTCACGGGCCAACGCTTTGGTGAACCCGATAAGTCCGGCTTTGCTGGCGCTGTAGTTAGTCTGGCCGAGCTGCCCGGCGATACCGCTAACGCTCGACATGTTAATGATGCGCCCATAGCGTTTGCGCATCATAGGGCGGATCGCGGCCTTCGCACAGTTGAAGGCGCTCTTGAGATTGATACGCATGATGAGGTCCCACTCCTCTTCGCTCATGCGCATAAGCAGATTGTCGCGCGTGGTGCCCGCGTTGTTGACGAGGATATCGATCTTACCATACGCCTTCACCACAGCCTTGAGCATCGCCCCGGCAGCCTCGAAGCTGCTCACGTCCGCCGGGAATGCCGCCGCCGTGCCACCGGCCTCGGTGATCGCCGCGATGGTCGCCTCGGTGCGGGGTGCGTCCAGATCGTTAATGCAAAGAGTCGCGCCGCGCCGCGCCAGCTCTAGCGCGACCGCCTGCCCGATGCCCTGTCCGGCACCGGTAACCAGGGCAATACGTCCGTCTAAGTTTGCCATTGTATATCTCCCTCCAGGGTGTAGCGTGCCGCTAGATCAATCTAGATCAATAGTGTAAACACCGTTTGTCATCAGTGGTTCTTTTATCGTAACTACCCCGCCGATTCTGCCTTCGAGCCTAACACCCGACATGTCGGCAAGCCGACCCGGAAAGACAGCGCGAGATTCCGACAAGGTCGGCGCCGCCGACGTATTGCTATTAGCCTGGGGTTTAACCCCAGGCGGTGCCTTTTATCGATACATAGTTTACCCCGATTGCCGGGCTTTTACAGATAACGACATACTCGACAGACGCCACACTAACGACACATGCACATTTTTGGGGTAAAGTTATGCGCAGTTGACTTAGATTAGACAGAAGGAGCTAGCGTGTCATGAACCGTGAAACCACGTTCGGGAACATCCCACTAGAGGAACTTGCCCGCCTTCCCTCATTCTACATGCCTTCCCTTTCGTACAAACGAGACAAAATCGCCTTCTACTGGGATAAGACCGGCCAAATGGAACTCTATGTGATGGACGCAGAAGGCGGCTCGGTACCACGCCAGGTGAGCAAGGGTCAGATGCCACGCGATATGCGCGCCGGCTTCTGCTGGACCCGCGACGATAAACACATCATCTTCGCCAAAGATAAAGATGGCGACGAACAGCACAACATCTGGGAACTCAACCTAGAGACCGGCGAGGCCGAGCAGCTCACCGACAACCCTCATGCACAGGAATACCCGTTAGAGGTCAGCCCCGATAACATGACCCTTTTGGTCTCTAGCAACAAAGACGGCCAGATGAACCTCTACGCACTCGACATTCGCTCGCGTGAGTACATCCAGCTAACCGACTATCCCAACCCGGTCTTTAGGGCACTGTGGAGTCCCGACGGGGCAAAGATCGTCTACATCGTCAATGAAACCGACGATCTACAGAACCTAGATGTCTACATCATGAACGCCGACGGCAGTGAAAAACACCGCATTATCCAAATGAAGGTCGGCTCGCGCGACGGGGTACGAGATTGGAGCAAAGACGGACGCTACCTCTCGATCAGCTCCGACTTCAGCGGCACAAACCGCGTGGGCGTCTATGATCTGGAAAGCGCAGAAATCCGCTGGTTTACCCCCGAAGATGGCAACCAATATCCGGGCACCTTCTCACCCGACAGCAGCAAGGTGCTGTCGATGAACAATGCCGACTCTGCCATTAACACTGTGGTGTACAATGTCGCCGATGGCACGGCAATACCGGTCGAGCTGCCGTCCGGCATGAGCTACAACCCCGACTGGATCGATGACGACCGCTTCTTCGTCAGCATCACAACCGATGTCACCCGCCCCGAACTGCGCGACTATCACATAAGCGACGGCACAAGCCAAGTGTTGCTCTCGGCGGATTATGGCTCGATCGACCCGGCGCTCTTCACCTCACACGAGTATGTGCGCTACGAGTCGTTCGACGGCTTGCAAATCCCGGCCATAGTCTATCGACCGCGCGATATGGAAGCGGGCAAACAATACCCCGCACTGGTCGAGGTACACGGCGGCCCGACCGGACAATTCTTCCGTGGCTTCGAACCCTTCGCCCAGTTCCTGGCGGATAACGGCTACATCGTCATCCAGCCCAACATCCGGGGCAGCACCGGCTACGGCGTCGAATTCCGCGATATGGCCCGCAAGGACTGGGGCGGCGCCGACCTCGAAGACGTGGTGGCGGCGGCGAACTACCTAAAAGCGCTGCCCGAAGTAGACCCGGAGCGCGTCGGGGTGTGGGGCGGCAGCTACGGCGGCTATATGACCTTCATAGCGATGACCAAGAAACCGGAGGTCTGGAAGGCCGGCGTTGCATGGGTCGGCATCACCGACTTGCTTGCTATGTACGAGGAAAGCATGGAGCACTTCAAGTACTTCTTGCGCGAGCAGATGGGCGACCCCGTGGAAGATGCCGAACTCTGGCGAGACCGCAGTGCGATTAACTTCTTCCACCAGATGACCGGCAAGCTGCTCATCGTGCACGGCGTCACCGACCCGCGCTGCCCGATCTCACAAGCACGCATCGCCCGCACGAAGCTGCTGGAGCTGGGCAAAGTAGAAGGCGAAGACTTCGAATATATCGAGCTGGAGGACGTAGGGCACGGTTCGCAAGGCATCGAGGAAAAGATACGCACCTACAAAATCTTGATCGACTTCCTGGATCGCCGGCTATAACACCTTTGAAGGACAAACAAGCGTGGGCGGCGCAATGCGTCGCCCACGTCTGGCCGATATACTGACTAAGGGTGATGCACCGCCTCTTACTCCCGCGTGTCGAGCCGGCGGAACTGTGCCAGCTGTTCGGGCGTGCCTATAACGATCAATGTGTCGTCTTGCTGTAACACAGTATCCGCACAGGGATTGAAGCGATATTCCCCAAGAGATGTAATCGCTACCACAAGCAAGCCAAGCTGTCGCCCAATATCTGCCTCGCAGAGCGTCTTGCCCACCAAAGCCGGCGCGTCGCTCATGGGCAGCTCCTCGAAGCGTAGAGTTTGGTCGCATACTTGCAACATTTGGTCGAGGAAGTTCACCACCGATGGGCGCAGCATCAGCGAGGCCATGCGCAGACCACCGATGGCATTGGGGGAGACGATCTCATCTGCGCCGGCCTTGCGCAGCTTGGGTATATTCTCTTCCTCCACCACCCGCGCAATGATGCGAAGGCCCGCGTTGAGCGCCCGCGCGCTGAGCACAACAAAGACGTTGTCTTTGTCGTCGCCAAGCGCCGCCACAAGGCCCGACGCACGCTCGATCCCCGCAGTAAGCAGAGTCTCGTCTTGGGTAGCGTCGGCCTGAAGGTGGACCATATCGCCATATTGCGCCAACACGTGGGCGAGGACGTCGGGGCTTTGCTCGACCAAAACGAAAGGAGTAACAGTTTTCTGGAACTCCTCGGCAATGCGCCGCCCGGTCGGACCCGCACCACAGACAATGATATGGTCGGTCAGTTTGGCAATGCGTTTATCCATCCTACGCCCAAACACGAGGCGGGCGAACTCGCCTTCGATCAAGAACGTTGCAAGTATCGACACTACATAGCCCACCGCGCCAACCGAGCAGATCAAAAGCAAGATGGTAAACATCCGTCCGGTTTGGCTGAGGGGGAAGGTTTCGCCATAACCCACGGTCGTCATGGAGATGACCGTCATATAAAGCGCGTCGGCCAACGGCCAGCCTTCTAGGAAGTGGTAGCCCAACGTCCCCATCAACGTTATCACCAGGACGATCGTCAGGCCATAGGCCAGCCGGGTGCGGTGCGGGACAGACGGCAGCGGCCTCGGTGCACGCTTCCGACCGACACGGCGCTTCATAGACGTTGTGCCTCTATCTCTGTTATCTGTCGCGCTCGACAGTAGACCAAGCCAGCGCCTTGAGCGCCTCCACCGCATCCGAGGGCGGCAGAGCATCCAGCATATCGATCGCCTCGGCAGCAAAGCGGTGTGCCTGTGCGCGGGCACGCTGGATCGTATCGCCCTTGAGGATGTTGCGCTTAAACGCCAAGAGTGGGTCACGCGCGTCAACATCGACCATTGCAACCGCCTCCCCTATCCCCTTGCCGTCGGCTGCCGCTGCCGAGAGTCCCTTGCCCTGTATTACATCCAACCCGGCAGATTTGCCCAGCTGTGCACTATCGGCCATCAGATCGAGGATATCATCAATGATTTGGAACGATAAGCCGATATTGTACCCATAGTTGCCCAGCAGATTAACTTGTGCCATCGAATGTGTGCCCAGGCGCGCGCCCATCTCCGCCGCTGCTCGGAATAAAGCCGCCGTCTTGAGCGCGATGATCTTATAATAGGTCTGCTCGTCCAGAGTGGCAGTTTTCGCGGCGTGTGCCTGGAGTGTTTCGCCCTCGACTACCTTCACCGCAGCCTCGGCCAACATGGTGTTTAGCTCGGCTCCGTAGGGTGCGAGCATCTGGTAGACTTTGGCGAAGAGATAGTCACCGGTGAGGAGCGCGAAGGTGCGCCCCCAGACTGCGTTGATGGTAGGGCGGTCGCGCCGCAAGACTCCGTGATCGTTGATATCGTCGTGCGCTAGGGTGGCGGTGTGCAAGATTTCGAGCGCAGCAGCCGGCACGACCGCATCCTCAGGGTCATCGCCCCCCACCGCCATGTAAGATAGGAACAAAAGACGTGGGCGGATGCGCTTCCCGCCGGCGAGGAGGATATGACGGCTGGCGGCGCGCAGTGTCTCAACCTCGCTGGTGATCTCATCCGCCATTAGTTCGTCTAGGGCTAGCAATACAGTATTTAGGTTCATTCGTCCACCCTTGCGGTGTGTTGTTTCTTATAATAAGTCTGCCGACATAGCTACTTGGCCTGACGTCTCAACGTCAGGCCTAAAAGCCGCGCCAGCGGAACGAATTGATTATATAGACGATAAAAAACGTCGTCAACAAGAGGTCTGCACAAGAGGGCCGGCGTCTGGAGGTGGGCTATGCCACAAGCTAGTCTGCACCCTCGCGCGAGAGTACTGCGCGCGGTTTATTAGCACTCTCTGCCGGACCGACCACCCCGCGTTCTTCCAACATATCCATCAGACGCGAAGCGCGGTTATACCCTATGCGCAGATGACGTTGCAGCAGCGATGTTGAGGCTTTATCCAAGCGACGCACCAGCTTCTCGGCGTTGGGGTAAAGATCGTCCTCAGGTGGCGCACCGTCACGCTCAATGATGCTATCGACCGCCTCGCGCAGCGTAGGTGCGGAGGGAGGCTTAGGCTTGGTCCTCGGCGGGCGCTTCGGAGCGGGCTTATCTTCCTCGACCAACGTAGGGACAGAGGTTTCAATATCGGTAGTCTGGTCGTTCTGTGCGCGCCAGAACTCCACCAAGCGATCAATCTCTTCGTCTGAGACAAACACGCCCTGCAAGCGCAAAGCTGCCGAGGCGTCCGGCGATTGATAGAGCATATCGCCTCGGCCCAAGAGCTTCTCGGCGCCGGGCATATCGAGAATCACGCGCGAATCTACACCCGACGCCACCATGAATGCGATCCGCGCCGGGAAGTTTGCCTTAATCAAGCCGGTTACCACGTCTACGCTGGGGCGCTGCGTCGAGAGGATGAGGTGAATGCCGGTAGCGCGCGCCATCTGTGCGATGCGGGTGATGACGGCCTCGGTCTCTTGGGGCGCCATCATCATCAAATCGGCCAGCTCGTCCACCACCACGACCAGATAAGGCAGCTTAGGCGTGCCCTTCTTCAACTTTTTGTTATAGCTAACGATATTGCGTGCACCGGCGCGCGCAAAGCGCCGATAGCGGTCGTCCATCTCGCGCGTGACCCACTTGAGGTGCCCCACCGTACGGTTGACATCGGTGACTACCGGCGTCATTAGGTGTGGAATGCCATTGTATGTGGTCAGCTCGACGCGCTTGGGGTCGATCATAATAAAGCGCAGATCGGCGGGGCTGTGTTGCAAGAGCAAGCAGGCGATAATCGCATTGACACAAACCGACTTCCCCGAACCGGTCGCCCCGGCGATGAGCAAATGCGGCATGATGGTCAGATCAACGACGATCGGCTCGCCATCAACGCTCTGCCCCATCCCGATACGGAGGTTTGCCTTGAGCTTCTTGAAGGGTGTGCTTTCCATCACCTCGCGTAAGTTGACCACAAGCGACTTGGGGTTTGGCACCTCGACGCCCACAAAGCCTTTGCCCGGCACCGGCGCCTCGACGCGCACCGAGCGTGCCGCCAGCGCCAGCGCGATGTCGTCGGCGAGGGCGGCAATTTTGCTCACTTTGACCTTGACCTTCTTGCCGTTCCGCCCGGTGAGGTAATCCGGCTCGACGCCGAACTGGGTGATGACCGGTCCGGGGTTGATCTCAACGACCCGCCCCGGTGCGCCAAAGCTCTTGAGGGTATCCTCAATGACGCGCGCCTGCTCGACCAATAGATCATCGTTGATATCTTCGTCGCTGCCCTCGTCTAAAATCTCGGCATGGTTGGGACACCCCCAATCCTGTCGTGTCGATATCGTCAGAGGGGGGCCATAGAGCGTATCGGGGTCGCCTTCGGGCTTGGCGGGGGCCGAGGCAGTCGAGGGGCGGTTTGCAGGGAGGGCCGGAGGGGGCGGGCTTTCGGGTAAGATTTCGACCGTGCCTTCCACCGCGCCGGTGGGAAGCGCCACGGTCTCGACCGCTGCGGGGGCTGTGGCGGCACTTCGATTTGGGAACGCGCGCAGCCAAGCCACCGAAGCGCGCAAGAAGTCGGCAATCTCGCCGATCGAAATGTCGAGCGTCAGCATAATACCGATCAACAAGGCGCCGCTCAATACCAAGCCGGTGCCGGAATTGCCGATCGCATCTACCGAAGCCTGATAGATATATGCCCCGATGTAGCCGCCCCCCTGCCCGGTCTTGGCGGCGTTGAAGGCATCAATCCCCAGGTCGGGATCGGTGGTGAGCATTCCGAGGAAATGTGTCATGCTGAGCAAAGTGATGCTGAACAGCAGGAAGCCCACTACACGAAGCGCCTCGATGCGCGCGGGCTTTTCGCGGAAGTTGCGCAAGACCAGCCACCAGCCAAGTAGGTGCAGCAAAACGAGGAAGGGGAACGCCCACCAGCCGAACACCTGACTCAAAATGCGCGTGATTGCCTCGGTAAGCGCCCCGCCCGACGCCGAAAGCGCGCCCAGCAGAATGATGAACGAGAGCAACATCAAGACCATCCCGATGATGTCGAGCTTGCGGTCGAGCGACAAACCCTCCTTTGAGACACGGGGCACGCGGTTGAGCTTGTCGAGCGGGGGCAGGTCCACATCGGGCGAGGGCGGGTCTTTCTTCAATGCGCGGCGTCGAATCGTCGGCTTTTTAGGCGCTTTCAACTTGCCGCTGCCTTTGGATGGTTTTTTGTTAGTGGTTCGCGGCTTGCTTCCGCGTCTCAGCAAACTGCCTAATAACACCCCACGCCCGGTATTAGGCTGGGATTTACGTCGAGCCATAACAAATGCACCTGTTACATAAGCTAACAAAAGTTATCATAACATAAGGCTGTAGGCATCGCCAGAACGTCAGTTCGGCTTTAGGGAAGTCGTGTCATCATCGAGCGCTTGGTCTTCTGTCGGCATGGGAGGGTTGCTTATCTCTGTCTGCCACACATGCCACGTCAACGCGCCCCACAATAACAACAGCAATGCGGTAGCACAGTAAGCATTGATGTTCACATACTTGGGAACGATGAACAACAGTGCGCCGCCGATAAAAATCGCGGCGGCCAACATCCACTCAACAATCCTTCCCTTTGAAATCTTGTACTGGCTTATCGGCATTGTCCCAAACTCCATCTCATGCTTCAAGAACTAACTATAAACTCGCTGCGGCGAAAAGAAAAAAGACGCTTGCCTAAGCGTCTTTGTGGTAAAGGGTGCCTGATGGGATTCGAACCCACGATCTCCTGGGCCACAACCAGGCGCGATAACCACTACGCCACAGGCACCACAGTGAGCATAATCTACCACATAGCATAGGTTTTGCAAAGTTTTTGTCACCAAGGGCCTGAAACACAACCGCATCAGGTCGATATGTTATCATTGATATGACGGCAAGATATCAGGCGGTTTGCCCCGGAAACTAGAGCGATGCGCCAGTATGCCTACACCTGTGCTATACTTGGCTTGTATCGCCCCGCGATACCGGAACACATGACAAAAACAGGAGGATTCGATGGAGGGTAACTCACCCGCACAAACGCCCTATGGGGAATTCCCCATCGTGCTATACCGTATGGGGTTAGGGGCTTTGCTCGCAAAGAAGACCGCCGTTCTGACCAGCCGTGGCAGCAAAACCGGCCTACTATACCATACTCCCATCGTGTATGCGCGCGACGGCGATATGTTTTATACAATTTCCGAAGACAGCGAACAATCAAACTGGTACCAGAACTTACAAGCCAACCCCGACGCCGCACTCCAGATCGGCAATTGGCGCTTTGCGGTACGCGCCGAGGTGTTAGATGCGTCGGAGGATATCGAAGAAACGCTTGCGGCGGTGGCGCCGACTTACCCAGAGTTTGCCGCCCGTGCCGCCCAAGCCGGCGCTCCAGAGAGCCTCAAGATAGTACGCTTTGTGCCCACCGGCTACCCACCCGAAGGTGAAATCCCGACCGATTTAGCATGGGTGCCGTGGACGCTGGGAGGGCTGGTCGTGGTCGTGTTAGGCCGCGCGCTCCTCGGCGGCAAGGGGAAAGCAAAGCACAAAGAACCCGCCGAACCAGAATCGCCACCAAAGAAGGCGCACAAGAGAAAGCCGACGAAAAAAGAAAAAAAGAGCAGCAAACTAAAATTGACGATGAAGGCGATTAAGGTTGCGCCGACCGTCGTCATGCTGGCACGCAAATTCTCTGAGCACCAGGACGGGGAGAGAAGCACAAAGAGCTGGTTCGAGCTGGCATCAATGTCCCTGGCCGTGCTCCGCCAGCTGACAACATAAACCGCATCAAAAGGGCACGAGGCCGCCGCCCCCCGTGCCCACCGGCGCCCTAAGGCCAAGCCGGGAACAACAGCGCTTTCAGCAACCCTTTGAAGAACAACATCAACACTGTGCCAAAGACAATATACGGGCCATACGGCAGCGCCGAGAACATCGCGTAACCGGTCGCCGAGAACATGCGGCTGGCAATCCACACGATGCCGCCGAAAGCGCCTGCAAACACCGTAATGAACATCGCAAAGAGCATCGCTTGCCAGCCTAAGATCAGGCCGCAAACTCCCGCCAACATCACGTCGCCAAAGCCAAACGCTACCTCTAGTTCTGTATCGTCGTCCCCTGCCCGCGCCTTGTTGAACAACACGCCCCCCAGCCAGAACAGCCAGAACACCCCAAAGCCCAACACGCCACCCCCCAAAGCATCCTGCAAGGTCGGCCTGGCCGGGTCGGGCAAGAGCGCATCAAGCAGCGCGACAAACGCCGCCGGGATCATGATCGCGAACAAGATCAAGCGGTGCTCCACATCAATGACGGTTACCAACATGAACATGGCAGCATAGAATAGGTAGAAAAACAACTGCAAGTTAAACGGATAGGCCGCCACCAACGCGATGAAACACAACGCCATACCCACTTCTACCAGCGGGTAACGCCAGCTTAGCCGACTCTTCCCCGGCGACAAACGCTTGCCCTGCAAGAAGGCTAAAACGCCCAACCAGGGGCGCGGTGCACCATCCGGATAGTGCGGCGCGCGCACGTCTCCCCGCACAGATGGCAAATCATCGGCCAGCATGTTCAGCCAACCGCCCACGAGCAGCCCCAAAAACCCTGCTATCAATGCCTCAAGCAACTGCATCGCTCCTTACTCAACACAAAACAATCAACGCGGCACCGGCGTCACGATGGGCGCCGGGCCGGGCGGTGCCGGTAGCAGCATGATCGACACACCCAAAACAATCGCCAACGTGATAATGATCGCCGCCAAGACCACAAACAGAGCGACTGTCGATGTACGGCGCGCGCTTAGGCGGCTGTGCATTAAATTCTTCCTCACCCATAGTCACACCTTATCGGGCAAAGCCCGCCCGCATTATACCATGCTCTTACCTCTGCGGCCTTTTGCCCCGCGCCAAGATCAGCGTGCTAAAGACCACCGGGCGCAGCTGCCGCAAACACGCCAAACATTGGGAGTATCGAATGTGTAACCTTGACCGACAAACGAATATCGTATATTATATACACTAACAATGGGCTTTTCGTATCGGTACGGCTGCGCCCTTCTTGGTCAAGCAAGCGTTGCACCGGTTTAGACAAACTGGACTTGGGCAAACCTTTCATCATATAATCCAATGAAAGGTAACAAGGAGCAAGTTTTATGGGAATCGCAGATTTTTTCGACAGCACAATCAACTGCGTATACAGCCTTCTGCTACCGGATGGTGCAAGGTGGGAGATCCTTCATCTTGCCCATCATCTCGCTTGAGTTGATGACCATCGAGGTGCGCATCGAAGAAAGGCGGCGGGGCCGGTGCATCGAAGATCAGCGCCGACATCACCAAGATCATTGCACAGGTGCCGGCAGCGGTCGAGGCGCTTACCGGCGTGGACCTGGTAAAAGCCATCGGCGAGCTGCCCGGTGTGCTCCAGAGCAAACCAAACGAGGATAAAGACGCGGAGTAGACAAACCCCACGGCGAAAAACACATCTGGCGTCGGAGCGGTCGGCCCGCTCCGACGCTATGGTTATTGTCATAAACTGCTCAGCCTGGGAGCAAAATCCCCGGCAAAGGGACAAGATATGGAACAACTTCCCCCTATCCTACTTCTCCTAACCTACCTAGCCTTCGCCTCGAACAAGTTCGGGGCATGGCTCAAACGCCGCATCCACCGCCGCCGCACCGACCGCGCCATAATGCTGCTCGGCGCACTGCTCATCCCCTACGCGCTCGCCAATCGAGACACCCTCCCGGCCCGACCCGGCATCTTCTTTGAAGGTCTGTTCATAATGGCAGCCTACGTCTACATCCCCGGCACGTTGGCGATCTACCGGCAGCGCGTCACCAAACCCAAACCCCGCCCATTCGACCTGGCAGACCTGTTGATTATCCTCATCATCTGGCTGCCGATCGAATTCGGCAGACTCCCGGCAGCAGATGCCACGCTCGCCGGCACAACGATCCCCATCGTCCCGCTGACCGGCGTAGTGCTGCTCTTGTTGATCTTCTTCGTACTGCGCCCCCTCAGTTCGGTCGGGTTCAACTTCGCGCTCAACAGACGCGACCTGCAGCGCGCGTTGAAAGCATTTGCAGTGTTCGCAGTTGTGGGCATCCCGGTCGGCTTCATCATCGGGTTCCTCAAATGGGACCCGCCCCACACGTTGGCAGTCGATAAGCTGGTGATACAGATCGTCGGGACGTATCTATTGATCGCGCTGCCGGAGGAGCTGTTGTTCCGTGGCGTTATCCAGAACCTGCTCGAAAAACGCTTTGCCAAAGAAAAGTACGCCGCCCTCATCATCGCCGCAATAACCTTCGGCGCCGCCCACCTCAACAGCGCACCCGCGCCAAACTATCCCTATATGCTGATGGCAAGCGGCGCGGGGGTTGCCTACGGCTGGGTATGGATGCGCACGCGCAAGGTCACCGCCTCGGCATTGACGCACACCCTGGTCGGCATCGTGTGGGGGCTGCTGCTGGGGGGCTAGTGCCACCGAATAGCTCGCCGGGAGATTGCCGCCGTACCGCGCAAAAATGTTATACTGACAACCCCGGCAGATAGCAAAAGGCAAGGCAAAGTTTATGCGTGTACTCATAACCGGCGGCGCGGGCTTCTTAGGATCACACCTCTGCGACCGCTTCCTACACGAAGGCCACGAGGTCGTGGCAATGGACAACCTCATCACAGGCAGCGAAGCCAACATCGCGCATCTGGCAGGCCGCCGCGACTTTCGTTTCATCTATCAAGACGTAACCGAATATCTCTACATTGACGGCCCAATCGATGCCGTGCTGCATTTCGCCTCCCCCGCCAGCCCCATCGACTACCTCCGCTTCCCCATCCAAACCCTGAAAGTCGGCGCGTTGGGCACACACAAAACCCTGGGGCTGGCCCGCGCGAAGGGCGCGCGCTACTTGCTCGCCTCCACCTCGGAGGTATACGGTGACCCTGCCATACACCCCCAACCCGAAACCTACCCCGGCAATGTCGATCCCATCGGCCCGCGCGGGGTATACGACGAGGCGAAGCGCTTCGCCGAGGCGATGGTGATGGCCTATCACAACTACCACAAGCTCGACACGCGCATCGTACGCATCTTCAATACCTATGGGCCTCGGATGCGCCTTGACGACGGGCGGGTTGTGCCGGCCTTCGTCAGCCAGGCGCTGCGCGGTGAGGCGCTCACCATCTACGGCGACGGACGACAGACCCGCAGCTTCTGCTATGTCGATGACTTGGTCGAGGGCATCTATCGCTTGCTGCACAGTGACTATGTACTGCCGGTCAACATCGGCAACCCCAACACCGAGATGGACATGCGCCGTCTGGCCGAAACGGTTATCGAGATCACCGGCAGCAAGGGCGGCCTGACCTACGAAGACAAACGTATTGAAGGCGACCCGCAAACCCGCCGCCCCGACCTCACACGCGCGCGTGAGGTGCTCGACTGGGAACCGCGTATCGATATGCACGAAGGGCTGCGCCGCACGGTTGCGTATTACCGGGAGCGCGTGTGAGCCTCCGGTGGGGCACGGCAGGGCATAAAGCTCTGCTCTGTGGGGCTGCGCTGCTGATCGGCACAGCGGCTGGTGTGCTGCCGGTGCCGATAGCGGGCGCGCTTGTGGTCGGCGTGGTGCTGATGGTGTTGGTCGCCATCGAACCGATGGCAGGGCTGGCGATCACGCTGGGCGTGGGGCCGCTCAAGACCTTGATCGAGACCGAGGCTGCCTACCCCCTACCGATCGACGTGGGCCAGATCGCGCTCGCGGCGACCTTCGGCGCGTGGTTTGCACACAAGGCAGCAAAGCGAGAGTCTCCCCACCCGTATCTGTGCGCCCTGCTCCCATACCTCCGCACACGCGAGGTCTCCGAAGACCTTAGCCCTCCTGGACACGCAGATAAACACAGCTTTGCTGCGCCGGGGGCAAGAGACCTAAAACCAAATACACAAGCACTCCACGTCTTCCTCCCCCTACTGCTTTTCATCTTCGTATCGGCGCTCAGCCTCATCGAGGCGCCCGCGCTCGGCGCAGGGCTGCGTGAGCTGCTCAAATGGGTCGAGGTCGCGCTGGTCGCCGCACTGACGCGCGACTTGATCGGCGACGATGCGCAACGGCTGCGCTGGGCAGTATGGGCAGTGCTGGTGGCAGGAGCCGGTCACGCGCTCATCGGCATCTACGAGTTCTTCGGCGGCTCCGGCGCAGACCACCTCGCCATCACCATTTCCGGCGGTCGCTATTACCGCGCATTCGGCAGCTTCGGCCAACCCAACCCCTTCGCCGGATTCATGGGAGTGTGTTTACCTTTGGCGCTGGGGGGGCTATGGAGCGCCCTGAGCGGCAAAGACCGGCTAGGCTCGGTGATGTACGGAGGGGCGGCAGCGCTCACCGCCGGCGGCCTGCTCGCCGCCTGGAGCCGGGGCGCGTGGATGGGCGCGGCGGCAGCAGGCGTGATGATGGCGCTGTTCCTGCCACACAAGCTGCGGCATGGCCTGATGTTGCTAGGCGGACTGCTGATGCTATTGGCGCTGGTCTGGGCCAGCGGCAAGCTGCCGGGCGCGATCATGGCACGCATCACCGACTTCACCGACATAGGCGAAGCGTTGAGCGATGTGCGCGGCGTAGATATCGATGGCGTCAACTACGCCGAGGTCGAGCGCTTCGCCCACTGGCAAGCGGCGCTCGGCATGGCCGAGGCGCAGCCCTGGCTGGGCGTGGGGCTGGGCAACTATCCGGTGGTATATCCAGATTACGCACTGATGAACTGGCCCGATCCGCTGGGCCACGCGCATAATTATTACCTCAACACCCTGGCCGAGACCGGCTTGCTGGGCCTGGGCGCATACCTCTTGATGGGGGCGGCAGTGATCGGGGCGACACTGCGCGTTCTGCGCAGCCCGGCGATGCCTCGATGGGAACGGGGCGTGGCGTTGGGTCTCTTGGGCATATGGACACATTTAGCGGTGCACAGCCTGCTGGATAAGCTCTATGTCAACAATGTCTTCTTGCACATCGGCGTACTATTGGGCATACTGGCGGCCTTGCACACTGAGGAATCCGCCGTATTATCATATTCAAGGGTTGAGACAAGAAGCAATGACAGATTTGACAACAGAGACTTTTGACGATCAGACACCCGGCACGGTCTTGCGGCTGAGTACCTGGATCGCCGACCGCTTTATGGGCGGCGGCACGAAGAAGGCAAAAGAGCTAGAGCGCTTTATTAAATTCCTCCTGGTGGGCACCTTAGGCTTTGTCGTAGACTTCGGCACCTTCAACACGCTTCTGTTTCTACTCAAACCCCCGGATGGCAGCCCGCTCATCCTGCTCTGCTCAACCATCGCTTTCACGGCGGCGGTAATCAGCAACTTCATCTGGAACCGCTACTGGACTTACCCCGACTCGCGGTCGAAATCGCTTCGCGGCCAGATGGCACAATTCTTCGGCGTGAACGTCGTGGGGCTGGGCATCCGCTCGGTCATCCTTGCCGAATTGCAACCTTTGATGTATGGTGCGGTCGGCAGCCTATTTACCAACATGGCCGACGACCTCTTGGTCAACATGAGTTCATCTCTCGCGCTGGCGGTTGCGGTCATCGTGGTTTTGTTCTGGAACTTTTTCGTCAACCGCTATTGGACCTACAGCGATGTAAAATAACCGGATCGCACTTATCAGGAGATAACCCGTGGCAAAGAACATACTTGTCGTCGATGATGACCCATTACTGTGCAGCCTTTTAGAGTCGGCGTTGATACGGTCGGGGTTTGAGTGTCACACAGTGCTCAACGGCCAAAATGCACTCGACCATATACAAAAACATGCGCCCGATCTGGTCGTCCTCGACATCATGATGCCCGGCATTGACGGCTTTGAGGTCGCGCGCCACATCCGCGCCACCCCCCAGACTGCCGACACTCCGATAATCATGCTCACCGGACGCATCGACGCCAGCAGCCAACGCAACGGTCTGGATGCGGGCGTAGATACCTATATGACCAAACCTATCAGCCCGATGCAATTGATCGACGCCATCTACAAATTGCTCCGTGACGCCTAGCCGCACCGACACCTTACCCCCCATCGGGATTGATTACACACCGGCCATCACGCAAGGCGGCGGTATTGGCCGTTATGTACGTGAGCTGATCGCGGCGCTGGCGCGCTTGGACGCCGACACTCCTTACCGCCTATTTGTCGCCGGAGCACGGCAGAAGACCTTACCCGCGCTGCCCGGCCCTAACTTTAGCTGGCGCACCGCGCGCTTCTCCGCCCAGACCTTCGCACGCTTCTGGCACCGTCTGCGCCTCCTGCCGCCGGTCGAGCACTGGTTGGGCGACGTTGCGCTCTTCCACGCCACCGACTTTGTGCTCCCACCGACCCGACCCAACACACGCACCATCCTCACGGTGCACGATCTTTCGTTCATCCGTGCGCCCGAAACCGCCAGCCCTCGGCTAAAAGCATATCTCGAACGTGTCGTGCCGCGTGCGGTGCAGCGCGCAGACCATGTGTTGGCCGACTCACAGGCGACCAAAGACGACCTGGTGGCCTTTTACCACACCCCAGCCGATAAGATCAGCGTGCTATACAGCGGCGTTGAAGCACGCTTCGCCCCGGTCGATGCGGAGGCACAGGCAGCGGTACGCGCGAAGTATGATATTGGCGCCGTGCCCTACGTGCTGAGCGTGGGCACGGTGCAGCCACGCAAGAATTATGCGCGCCTCATTGACGCTATGCACGCCCTACCCGACCAACACCTTGTCATCGCCGGGGGCAAAGGCTGGCTAGAGGGGCCGATTTATGCAGCAGCACAAGCGCCAGGGCTGCGCGGGCGTGTACACTTCATAGGCTTCGTCGATGACGCCGACCTGCCCGCCTTGTATTGCGCAGCAGAGACCTTCGCGTTCCCCTCGCTCTATGAAGGCTTTGGTCTGCCAATACTGGAGGCGATGGCCTGTGGTGTGCCGGTGGTGGTATCAAACACATCATCTCTACCGGAGGTTGCCGGGGATGCCGCACTGCTCATCGATCCAACCGATACGGTCGCGTTGGCAAGGGCGCTGCGCCGGGTGCGGCATGACAACGGCTTGCGCGCAGCGCTGCGGTCCGGCGGCTTCGCACAGGCACGCCGCTTCGACTGGTATATATCGGCACGCCGGCTAAAGGGAATCTATCGGCAGATGCTGGAAATGCCGGGATGATGACCGGACGCCCCCCCGCACACAACAGTAAGATTGCTTGAGAGTAATTCCCCCAGAGTTTTGATTATATTTTACACGCGCAAAGGTATTCACTTCGCAGAGAAAGTATGATACAATGCACAAGTAATTTTCCATCAGTCTATGATAGAATTAAAGATGATTGGCTGTTAAACCACTTGGTAGCAAGTGGTGAAAGGTGAACGCTGAAAATTTATGGAACTCTATCAGGTCAAAATCGAAGGTGTTGACGTGATAAAAGAATTACTCAACCGTGCAGAACGACATGGATACGTAACGTTCAAGGACATCTTGGAGCTTCTCGAAGAAGAGCGAGATGACGTGAGCGCTATAGAGGCCGTGATGGACGAGCTGGACGAACTCGGCATCGAACTACGTCAGCAGGCCGAGGAGACAGAAGAAAAAACCTCCGAAATTGACCAACTCAAAGTTCTTAGCAAAAAAGAGAGCCTGACCAAAAGCAACAA
>CAZJBO010000002.1:0-26050 GCA_964544075.1 uncultured Anaerolineae bacterium | reverse complement strand
TCGTCGGCGGCGACGGCTTCAACCGTGGCGGTGTAGGCCGGCCCCCAGTTGAAGTACGGCACGCCCAAGCAGATGTCGGGGGCTTCTTCGCACGCGCCTTTGTAGTCGTAGGGCAAGGCCCAGACCTGCTCGCCTTCTTCGGCGCGGCGTCCGGCCTCGACTGCGACTTCGGTGGTGTCGATGCCGGAGATTACTACATCCATGCCGGCGTCAAAGAAGCGGTTGGTTTCCTCGGTGGGGTCGAGCGTGACGCCGGGGATGTTGAACCAGAAGCCGATCCAGGTCACGGTGAAGCCCAGCTCGTCGGGGTCGCTGTCGCGGTAGGTTTCGTAGCAATAGCGCGCGCCCAGGTAGGCTGCTGCGGCCTCGCGGCGGGTCTCGGCGTTGATCAGCGGGCCGAGGTATCCGATGTTGCCGGTTTGGGTGGCGAGCGCGGCTGCGCAGCCGCCGATCTCGTTGCCCCAGACCATCTGGCCCATGAGGTTACCTACGTTTTCCGGTGCTGCGCCGCTGAGCACATCGTCGCCGCCGGTGTTGATGAACACTACGTCGGGGTATAGCTCGGCCACGAGGTTGGTATCTTCTTCAAAGGCGTCGGAGGTGATGAAGATGAGCTTTGCGCCTTCTTCCACCATCACGTCTACGACTTGTTCGAGGGTGGCTTCCGGTGCGTCTGCCGGGTTCAGGCTCTCGAAGGCAACCATGTGTGCGCCGGTTTGCTCTGCGGCATACTCGCCGGCGGTGTAGTGTGCTTCGCTCCATCCGTGGTCGTCTTTCGGCCCGACCAGGATCACGCCAAAGACAAATTCGTCATCTTCTTGTGCTGAGACGACCGGCACCAAAAGCATTATCGCCAGAACGCCGAGCACAACCGTGCGCTGCCACAAGGCTTTCATCTTTGCTTCTCCTTAATTATGTTTAGTGGGCAATTATTTGATGTTGCGATTCGATTCGACTCGTGTTGCGGACAAGCGGACTCTAGAGTTGCTGCTTTCGATAGGTTCCTCCCGCTGTTCAATGGTTGACACGAAGTCATTTTACCTTACCTTGCCGGAACAAGGTAGGGTAGGCGGGGTTGGGCGGGGAGAAAAAAGCGCCTGCCGTACCCTCTCTGGAGAGCGGGCAGGGCAGGCGGTGCTGCGGCGGTGTTATGGCCGGCGGTGTTTACTTCGGCATGGCTTTGACGGCATCGTAGGCCGGGCGATGGCTGCCGGCGGGGTCTAGGATGCTCCAATAGCACTGTTCGGCGTTGGCCCCGGTCACGGGGCAGAAGTTCAAGTTCCAAAGGAACATCGGGCCGACATAGTTGAGCGACCGTCCGATTTGGTATGCTTGGGTGATGTAGAGTGCTTGTTGGCTCAGGCTGGTTTGGGCGACAAATTCATACCCGGCGGCGGGCGCAACCCCTAGCCCTTCTGTGGTGCCCCAGCCAAACTCGGTTGCCCAGATGAAGGTGCTGCTGTCGCCGTTGTCGAGCATGATGTTGCGATAGTCGGCCAAAGTGTGCTTGAAGAAGAAGCTCCGATGGTCGTCGTGGGTCAGGTTCGCGACGGTATTGCAACACACGCTGTCGGGCGCGTTTGCCCAGCCGTTGGGGTGGGCGCCGATGGCGTCGGAATAGTTGGCGAGTCCGGCGGCGTACATCTGTTGCAGATAGGTGCGGTCGTTGATGGCGTTTACCCCGTCGTTGACGCCGGTCGGGGCCGGTGCGCCGCTCACAACGATGGCGCTGGGGTTGGCGGTCTTGATCGCGGTATATGCGGCTTGGAGCAGCCGGACATAGCTGGCGGCGCTGAGGGCTTGGCCGTTCCACTCGCGGCGGAGGTTCTGTTCGTTCCATATCTCGTAGGCCTGAACTCTGCCTTTATAGCGTGCGGCAAGCGCGCCCACGAAGTTTGCATAATCGTTGAAGTCGGTCGGTGGGCCGTCTTCTTGGTCGGTGCTGCGTGCCCAGTCGGGCGCCTTCACGACGCTAAAGAGAATCTTGAGGTTTTGGGCTTCGAGCGCGGCGACTATCGCGTCGAGTTCGCTGAAGTCGATGTTCCCTCGCGCGCTCTCATATACTTTCCACTCGATCTGTTGTTTGACCCAATGCATACCCAAGTCTTGCACCTGGGCGGCGATGGCGCTCTTGTTGTTTTGGTGCGGCATGTGCACCTGGATGCCGAAGTCGAAGGCGACGGCGGGCGCGGTGTTGTTTGGTGTCGCCGGGTTGACGGCGGGCGCGGTGGTGGGCACTGCGGGCAGGTTGGGTGTGGTGGAGGCCGGTGCGCCGGCGATGGCGAGCTTCTGGCCGACGTAGATGAGGCTGGGGTTGGCGATGTGGTTGCCGGCCACGATCGCGCTTACGGTGGTGTTGAAGCGTCGTGCGATGCTGAACAAGGTATCGCCGCGCACTACGACGTATTCCCCGATGCTGGGTGCGTTGGGGGTGCTGGGGGTGGGGCCACCGGTGCCGCCGGGGATTTTGAGCACGGTGCCGACGTAGATGAGGTTGGGGTTGACTATGCCGTTGGCGGCGGCGAGCTTCTGCACGGTGGTGCCAAAGCGTAACGCTATACGGTATAGATTGTCGCCGCGCTGGACCGTGTAGGTAGTCTCTTGGGCATAGGCTATGCCGGGCAGCGCTGCTATCACGAGGGCGACTAGCAATAAAATGGCGGTCATGCGGCGCATGGATTTCCTCCTAAGGTGGATACTTGTCTATCGATCATAAGCGTCGTCTAATTTTTATTAAGTATAGTTAGACTCGGTTTCAACGCAAAATGCCCTGCCCGGCTAGGGTAGGGTCAGGCTGTCCTGTACGCCGAAAGCGCTGCCGTCCGGCGCGTAGGGCACAAAGTCGATCTTGACGATGTGCCGTTGTGGGGCTTGTCCTGCCGGGACGTCTGGGTGTACCAACCAGACCTCTAGAGGCACGGATGCGCTTTGGCCGGGCAGCAGGTCGACGGGCGGCTTGGGCGCGCCGTCGTAGTCGCGGCCACAGCGGAACCAGCCGCCTTCGAGCGTATGTGTCCAGTAGAAGCCGCCCTCGGCGGTTGGCTCGAAGCCTTCGCCGACAATTGTATCGTGATACACGCAGCCGGCGAAGGCCGAGAAGGTCAGGCCGTCGTCGGTGGTGATGCGGAACTCCCACAGCGGCGCGCGGCCATGCACGGGGTCCCAGACCAGCGGCACGGGGACGGTTTGGTGCTCGGCTTTGATCAGCGTCACCCATTGGCGGCCTCCGTCGGGGTTGCCGGTGGGGTACCAATTGCCGCTGGCGAGGGCGGGTGTGAGGCTGTGGTTGGTGACGGTGACGGTCATGTGTGCCTGGCGGCCATCTGTGCTGTAGGACAGCCCGCTGATGGCGAAGGTCGCGCCTTGTGTGGGTTGGGCCGGCGCGGGTGTTGGCGCGGGTGTCGGCGCGGCAGGGTTCGGCTCTGCCTGGGGTGGTGGTGACACTGCCGGCGGTGTCGCCGTGGCCCGCACCCAAAGTACTTGCCCTACGTGGATGAGGTTGGGGTTGCCGATTCGGTTGGCGGCGATGATCTCTTGTGTCGTGACGCCGAAGCGCGCGGCGATGCGGTATAGGGTATCGCCGGGCTGCACGGTATATGTATCGCTCACCGGGGCGGGAGCGGCGGGCTGTGGTGCGGTGCGCGCGGGCGCTGTGGCGCTATCGGGTATGCGGAGGCTCTGCCCGACATAGATGCGGTTGGGGTTGGCGATGCCGTTTGCGGCGCTGATGGCGTTAACGCTGGTGCCGTATTGCGCAGCGATGCGGTAGAGGGTGTCGCCGTGCTGTACTATGTAGGTGGTTGGGTCGGCGCGCGCCCCGCCGGAGAAGAGGCTGAGGGTGAGGATCATCAATATAGGGATGCTGATCCCTAGTCTGCTATTACCAAAAACTTTACGACGCATTGCAATATTCCTTTACAACTATGGCTTACAATACAAAACGCGGGGATGGCGCCGTCGGTGGGTTGATGTGAGCGCACCCACCTATGCAAAAGCGGGTGCGCTCTGTGCCGGTGCTATGGGTTCATCGTGACCGTGAGCGACCGGTTGATCCGGGTTCCGTCGTTGAGCAGCACCTCAAGGTAGAAGGGGCGTGTCCGCCCGGCTTCGTAGCAAACCTTGTGGTTGGATTCGCCCGGCACACCGGAGAGGAAGCCTTGTGTATCGCCAAAGTACACTTGGTCTACCCCTGAGACATCCCAGTGGATGACGGCGCATTCGCCCGGCAAGAGAGTCTGGTCATTCAGATTGTCGGAGACCCAGAACGAGATTGAATAGCGTGGGAAGACGTTATCGAGCACAAACTCATATTCCGCCGAGCGTGCGAGTTCTTTCTCGCTCCTATCCATGGCGATTACGTAGTAGTGATATGTGCCCGGCCCGGCCAGATTCCAGGTGTTGACGTCTTCGCCGGTGTTGAACCAGAGCGATTCGTACAATACGCCGTCGGAGATGCGGTGGACGTGTAAGCGGTACCAGAACGCGCCCGGTATCGGTGTCCATTCGAAGTGGATGTTTTGGGTATCGCTGAAGCGTTGGCCGTTCCGGGGTTCGGAGAATGTGACGGAGCGGGGGGATTGTGTGGTGGTGGTGGTCTGTGTGGTGGGTTGTGTGGTGACGGGGGGCGTGCATGTCGTGTATGCGGCGGTGCCGCTGAGCCGGATGCGCTGCCCGACGTAGATGAGGCTGGGGTTGGCGATGCTGTTGATGGCGGCCAGGTGTGGCACGGTGGTGCCATAGCGTAAGGCGATGCGGTGCAGGGTATCGCCGGGCTGCACTATATAGACACCGCTGCCGACTGCGCTTGTGTATGTCGGTGCGGTGGGTGTGGAGACGGCGCCGGGGATGGTCAGCCTTTGCCCTACGTAGATGCGGTTGGGGTTGGCGATGCCGTTGGTCGCGGCTATGGCGTCAACGGTTGAGCCGTACCGCGCGGCGATGCGGTACAGCGTGTCACCGCGCTGTACGATATAGACGGTGCCCACGGCCTGGGCGGTGCTTGCGCCGATCTGAGCGGCGAGCAGAAAAACAACTAGAAGCGTAACGATAAATTTTGAGTAACGCATAACAGCCTCCTAAAGCCCTGTTGGGCGATGGCGTGTGAAATTATCATATAACACTTGATGAATTAGAACAATGAAATAGGTTATAATAAATGAACTACTATCAAACCGTTTTCTAACTCTGGTGATATTGGCATAGTATAGAACATCATCATTTTTAGGATAGTGTCGCAACAGGTTGGTGTTTGGTTAACGCGGGGTTGGTATTGCGTTGGCCGTATCTGTGCGTCTGCTCTCTGTGGGGGCTTTGCCCCCACACCCCCACCAGGACTTAACAGTCCTGGACCTGCATTTGCGCGGCTTTGCCGCGCTTAGAAAGGGAACAAGGGCCTAAAAGCCCCTTTGGAGTCTGATGAACAAAAGGAATACCTAAGGCTCCAGATGATAGATACCGTTGGCCGTATCTGTGCGTCTGGAGCTTCGACAGGTCAGGCTGCGTGGTTATGCTCTCTCTGCATAATGTAGGGGGGAGGATCGGGGATGTGGGGGAGTGTTGGTAGACTCAACGGGTATGTTTCGGCTATCTATAAACCCAACTTCATGCTATCATGCTTTATTATTGTACAGCTCCCGGAAACATTGTGGATTTAGGGGCGCCGGAGTGAGCGTAGAATAGAGGTAAAATGTAGCTACTCAGGTTGAGCGTATGGTCGAGGTAACCACGCGATTTAGGGACTTCACTTTCCTCTCCCCACCGCGCTGCGCATGTTTGGATAAGAGAGGGATGAAGGGGGTCAAGCCGAGCAGTTACGAGAAGAGAGGGAAGCTCCGCGCGCTCTGGGGCCAATTTGTTCTTATCTTAAACGAATGAGCGGATAGAAAAACGTTATGGGTGAACTTTCGCATATCCCAAGTGAGATATTCCGGCGTATTGCCACGCTTGCGGCGTCTACGCTCGACCTTGACGAACTGCTTGTCCATGTAACACGCGAGGTGGCAGACTTGGTAGAGGTAGAAGATGCAATGTTCTTCTTATCCGACGCCGCCCATCCAACCTTGCGCGTTTATACCCGCGCGCCGCTCGCCCCTACGCAGCGTGAGAGGCTGTACGCCTGGGCGTCGGATGAAGACGGCGTGGTAGCGCAGATATTCAACACCTCCGAAGCCATCATCGCGCAAGATGTGGCGGATCATCTCGGCCTGCCCCAGAGCTTGGGGGTCGAGAAGGCGGTGTTGGTGCCCCTCGTGGCACGCGAGCAGGTCTTGGGCGTCCTGGCGGTGGTGAACCCACGGGATGGTGGCTTCGCGCCTGATGATATCAAGGCTCTGCACACCATCGCCGACCAAGTCGCGGTTTCGATACAGAACGCCCGGCTCGTTGCCGCCGAGCGCCGCCGTGCCGATATGATGGCACTGATTAACCAAGTCGGTCAACAGGTCGCCGGGCGGCTCGATATGGACGGCCTGATGCGCGAGATCGTCGAGGGTATACACACCGTGTTGGGCTATAGCGTCGTCTATCTCCATATCTATAAGGAAGACACACACGAATTCGTGGTGCAGGCCTCGGCTGCCGGGCGGCCTTCCGATTTGGTCGAGATCGGCTATCGTTTCTCGGCGGACCGTGGGGTGAGCGGGCGCGCACTGCGCACGCAGCAAACTCAGCTGGTGCCCGATGTTGCCCAAGACCCCGATTACTTCTCGCCCAGCCCACCCACCCCCTACCGCTCTTGCCTCACCGTTCCGCTGCGGCTCGACGGACGGGTGTTGGGCGTGTTGGATATCCTCAGCTCCCAATATGACGCCTTCGACGCCACCGACCGCGACGCCATCGAGACCCTCGCCGGACACGTCACTATCATTATCGATAATTCGGCGCGCTATACGCGCGAGCAAACCCGCCGGATGCGTGCCGAACGCCTCCAGGCCGCCGCACAGGTCATCAGCCGCCAGCTTCAATTGCACGCGCTGATGAACGTAATCACCAAAGAAGCCGCCGGCATCTTCGACTTGCCCTCGGCAAGTATCTCTACTTTCGACGAGGATACCCAAACGCTCTACCCCAACAACGGCTATGGGATATCGGCAGACTATCTGCGCCAACGCCAAGTGGATGTCACCACCCTCCCCGGATGGCAGGAGCTTAGGTCGGGACAACCGGTGTACTATGCCGACCTCTCCGCCACCGCAGGGGAACAGGCCGGCTTGGTGCGGCAAGAGGGCTTGGTCTCGATGTTATCGATCCCATTGTTGAAGGGATCGCAGTATCTGGGCAACCTAAACCTCTATACCCGCGACCGCCCCCGTATCTTCGACACAGATGAGTTAGAATTGGCACAGCTTCTCGCCGGTCAGGTCGCCATTGCGCTAGAGAACGTACGCCTATTTGAGGCGCTCGAAGTCCATGCCCAAGAGCTTGCCCAGGCCAACCGCTTGAAAAGCGAATTCTTGGCGAACATCAGCCACGAACTGCGCACACCTATGAACGCCATCATCGGCTTCAGTGAGGCAATGTTCAATGGCTTCTATGGCGACATCTCGGAAAAACAGGCCGACCGGCTCGGAACCGTGCTGCGGAACGCCCGCCACCTGCTATCTCTGATCGAAGACCTGTTGGACATCTCCAAGATTGGGGCCGGTCGCTTGCGGCTCACTTACGAGATGGTGTCGATCCGCAGCGAGGTTGAGAACATCGCCGCGCAGCACCAAGCCGAAGCCGAGGCTGCCGGGCTGGAACTGCGCGTGCAGCTGGCGGATAAGCTGCCGCTTGTGCGTGGCGATGTGATGCGCGTGCGGCAGGTATTGGACAACCTGGTCTCAAACGCGATAAAGTTCACACACCAGGGCAGTGTGACCATCACG
The DNA here is from genome assembly GCA_964544075.1 of uncultured Anaerolineae bacterium. GTDB lineage: Bacteria > Chloroflexota > Anaerolineae > Aggregatilineales > JAFGMM01 > JAFGMM01. The sequence goes on along the minus strand of CAZJBO010000002.1, from coordinate 18,185 downwards.
GCAGATACCCGTCTGCGCGATGGCCGTAACTGGATATGGTGCGCGGTGCAAGATACCGGCATAGGCATCTCAAGGCAGCACCAAGCTATCGTCTTTGATGAATTCCGTCAGGTAGATGGCTCGACCACGCGCGAGTATGGCGGGACCGGCCTGGGCTTGGCGATCGCGAAGAAGCTCATAGAGATGATGGGAGGGCGCATCTGGATCGAAAGTGCGGGTGTGCCGGGCGAGGGCAGCACCTTTACCTTTGAGCTGCCGGTGATGGACTGAAACACAGAGGGCATGTTGGGATGTGAGCCTGTAGCAAGATGAATACATCAGGTATTATTTTGATCACCACCGTCTCAAACCTGCTCTCTCTGGGCATAGCGAGCGGGTTGCTGCTTCTGATAATCTGGCAGCCGGTCCGTGATCGAGCTTGTCTCTCATTCGCCGGTTTCCTCGCGGCACTCATGGTGTGGAACCTGGCGACGACGATGATGAACAATCGGGATGTGTTCACTTTGCCTCTAGAGCTGCGCGCCAAGCTCATGACAACCGGGATCGGTTTTTCGATGTTAACCTTCTTCACCTTCACGCTAGACTTTCGCGGCAGGCGCTCAATCCGGGCAAACCGCGCTATCTTGATTAGCACGGCTATCGCGTTCTTTACCGGCTTCCTGCTGTGGACGGGGAACATATTTGACAAGATCGAAGAAAAACCCAACGGTATCTGGGATTATACGCTCAAGCCGGTCGGATATTTGGCGATGGCCTACCTGATAGGGCTTTTATTGGTATCGTATCTTATCTTGCGCCGCTCTTCCGACGCGCATTGCAAATCAATTGAATATGCCGCCCTGCTCCTGATCGCCGGGCATATGGCAAATGCTTTCCCTTCCATCTCCCTCTTTAACCTCGATAACTTCGCCGGTGCAGGGGCCGCGCTGCTGATGGGCTGGGCCATGCTGCGCCACAATCTATTCATGCCCCTGAGCATGGCAAACGCCGGGCTGCGCGACGCCAACGCCCGTCTTGAGGCCGAGGTCTTGCAGAAGGAAGTGCTAAACCGTGAACTGCAGCTGGCAAACCGTTATAAGAACGAGTTTATGGCGAACATGAGCCACGAGCTGCGCACTCCGCTCAACGCGGTGATCGGTTACAGCGAGCTGCTCGTAGATCAGGTCTATGGGCCGCTTAACCCCAAACAGCTCGACCGCTTGGTGAAGGTGATAAAAAACGGGCGCCACTTGCTCCAGTTGATAACCAACGTGCTGGACCTGGCCGATGTCGAAGCCGGCAAGCTGCACCTGAAACGGGAGCCGACAGATGTCATGGAGATAGTCACCGACGCAGTGGCACAGATCGCGCCGCTGGCACGACAGAAAGGCCTGGCCTTACAGATCGACGTGTCTACAGACTTGCCGCAAGTGTTGGGCGACAAGTTCCGCGTGCGCCAAATCCTGGTGAACTTGCTCTCGAACGCCGTCAAGTTTACCCACGAAGGCCACGTGAAGATCACCGCCGCCCGGCACCGGGTAGACGACACCTCCCCCGCCGACCATATGCCCCCGGCGGGCACTTGGGTCACCTTCGCCGTGGCCGATACCGGCATCGGGATTCCATTGGATAAGCAGGCGACCATTTTTGAGGAGTTCCGGCAGGCCGATAACTCGGTCACGCGCGAGTTTGGCGGCACCGGCTTGGGTTTGGCGATCACCCGGCGCTTGGTCGAGATGCAAGATGGCTATATTTGGCTCGAAAGTGTGCCGGAGAAGGGCACTACATTTAGCTTTGCTTTGCCGGAGGCCCGGATAGCAGAGGAAGCGCAATGATGAACATATTTACTCCCATTGGTATCATCGTCGGTATCCTAACCCTTTCGCTCTGCATAGGGTTGATCTTGGTATTGATGTTACAGCCGCGCCGTGGCCGGTCGAACCACTACTTGATAACCTTTTTGTTCGCCCTGGTGGTCTGGGACTTGGGCAATGTGATGCGGAACATCCCCGAAATGCGGATACTGCCGGAGGCCCCGACATTCTATCTGCTCGTCAGCGGCTTCGGGGCAAGCTCCTTTGCCCTCTATTGGTTTACCCTGAGCTTCTGCGACATCAATACCACCCTCTCGCGTCGGCTGAAGTGGGGCGCGGTGGGCATTTACGTCATCTTCTTCGGCCTCTTGTGGACCGGTAACATACTGACAGACGTCCGGCTTGCCAGCACAGACGCTCGCGGCTATACACTCCAGCCGCTTGGATGGTTCGGCTTGGGGCTGATAGTCAGCTATGCGGTCATCGCCTTCATCTACCAGTGGCTGAGCCGGAACAGCCGGGCCAAGATGTTACTCCTGCCCACCTTCTTCCTGATCGGCGCATATGTGATAAACGCCTTTGATGCCCTGTCGTATACCCCGGCGGATACTATCTTTGTTGCGCTCTCCGCGCTGGTGCTTGGGCGCGAGGTGTTGCGCCTCGAACTGTTTAGCCCACTGGCCGAGGCGAACCAGCAAATGCGCGTCGTCAATCAAGACTTGCGCCAAGCCATCATCGAGCTAAGCACCGAACGCGACAAGGTGAAGGTGCTCAACGAGGAGCTGAGCAACGCCAGCCGCTACAAAAGCGAGTTCCTGGCAAACATGAGCCATGAACTGCGCACCCCTTTGAACTCTATCGTGGGCTACAGCGAGCTTTTGCTCCAGAACCTATATGGCCCACTCTCGGAAAAGCAACGCGACCGCCTCGAAAAGGTACACCGCAACGGGCGCAACCTCCTGTCAATCATCAACGACATACTCGATCTGTCCAAGATCGAAGCCGGGCGGCTTGATATGTCGCTGACCATGACCGACCTGGAGCCACTTATCGAGGAAGTGTTGCCCACCATCGAACCCCAAGCCCAGACAAAGGGCCTGAACCTTAAGGTCGAGCTGCAAACAAGGATGCCGCAAATCTTGGCCGACCCAATCCGCATCCGCCAGATACTAATCAACCTGCTCTCGAACGCGGTAAAGTTTACCAAAGAAGGCAACGTCACCCTGCAAGTGTGCAGCATCCTGGTGAAGAACGGCCAAAGCAATATGATGCCACTGCCCATCACCGGCTGGCTCAGCGATGGCTATTGGGCCATCGTCAGCGTCTCCGATACCGGCATCGGCATCGCGCCTGAAAACCAGGCCGAAATCTTCGAGGAGTTCAAGCAGATCGACAGCTCTACCTCGCGTGAGTTCGAAGGCACCGGCTTGGGCCTGGCGATCACCAAGCGGCTTGTCGAGATGCACAATGGGCGCATCTGGCTCAAAAGCGTGTTGGGCGTCGGCACGACCTTCTTCGTCGCCCTGCCCGCCGAGGCATCCCAAGCATACGCCATGACGCCAGAACCTGTGCAAATCCCTATGGAAGAGCGGCAAACCGTGCTGGTCATCTGCGACGATGCCGATATCGCCGACAGCCTCACCGCCTATCTGGACGACGAGGGATATAGGACCATCCGGGCACATAACGGCACCGACGGCATCGAAATGGCCCGGCAACACCACCCCGACACAATAATGGTCGAGATCGCCACCGCCGGCATAAAGGGCTGGGAACTAATCGGCACGCTGACCGCCGACCCGGTCACCGCCCATATCCCGCTCATCATCGGCTCGGTCATAGACGGCGCCCCGACCGGGATCGCGCTGGGGCCGACCAACCACATCGCCAAACCTGTGCAGCCCGCCCGTCTGCAAGAGACCCTCCAACGCCTCGGTGTGTCGAAGTCGGGCTTGCCGGTCATGTTGGTGACGGATAACCCCGACGAGCGCGATATGCTGGAGACCTATCTGACCGCCGAAGGGTTCCAGGTGATGGGCACCAGCAGTGGACGCGAGGCGATTAGCTGGCTGGCGGTTTTCCAAGTAAGCCTTGTGCTGGTAGATTTATTGGTATCCGAAGTCTCCGGCTTCGAGGTGCTGGCACACCTCCGCCGACAGAAGGGCCTGGAGGAGGTGCCGGTAGTGGTGATCTCGACCCAACAGCTGACCGCCGAGCAGGAGAATGCTTTCAACGGCGTGGTCATCGAGGCCATCAAGAAGCAGCCGCCGGTACGCTATGACTGGGTGCAGCGTGTCATCAAGGCGATGGTATGATGAATGCGCCTGTTTTGCTTGAGGGAAAATGCGTGTGACCCCACCATCTGCATCATCGCACAACATGACCCGACGCTTGCGCATTTTCTTGATGCGTTGGCGGGTGCTCATTGCCCTGTTGATGGGTGGCGTCGTGCTGCTCCTAACCCAGGCCGAAGACGGCGCTGGCCGCGCGGCAGGGCCGGTCATCGCGATCTTCGCCGGGGGGATGGTATATGCTGCCTTATCCCTGTTGACGCGCATAGAACGCCACGAAGACTTATCAGATGCCTTGCAGCGTGCAAGCGACCGCAACACCGAACTGACCCTGGCGCTCGAGCGCGAGCGTGAACACTGCGCCGAGCTAACCCTGGCGCTCGAAATGGAATCGGCACGCACCGCCGAACTCAACAAACAGCATGCTGCCGGCACTGTGCAGAGCAGCGAACTACAAGCCCTCCAACAGCGTATGGGTGCCCTCAACGACCGGCTCTTGCATATCAACCAAGAACTCGACACCGTAGGGCGCACCAAAGGCGAGTTCATGGCGCGCATGAGCCACGAGCTGCGCACCCCTCTAAACGCCATCGTCGGCTATACCGAGCTGGTGCTCGACGGCATGTACGGTGGCCTGAGCGACAAACAGCGCGACCGGCTGGAGCGGGTCCTACGCAATGGGCGCAATCTCCTGGGCCTGATTAACGACATCCTCGACCTCGCCGAGATTGAGGCCGGACGCCTGGAGCTAAACTTCGCCGATGTGCGGGTCGAGAACGCTTTGCAACTGGCGCTCGCCAGCGTCGAGCGGCAGGCTACGGATAAAGGCCTCGCCATCGAGCTAACGGTCGAGGACGACTTGCCCCCGATCTCCGTCGATGAACTGCGCCTCCGCCAGATGATCGTCCACCTGCTCGACAACGCGGTCAAGTTCACCGAGCAGGGCAAGATCAGGGTCCTGGCCGGATTCGTACACGTCGAGCGGTCCGGCGCGGCGCTCTATCCGCACCTCAAGCCGGGGAATTGGCTGGTTGTGCGCGTCGCCGACAGCGGGATCGGCATCCCCCCAGAGCTGCACGATAAAATCTTTGAAGATTTTGTCCAGGCCGATACTTCGGCCACACGCGCCTATGGCGGCAGCGGCCTGGGGCTGACCATCACACGGCGCATCGTCGAGATGCACGGCGGGAAGATTTGGCTTGAGAGCGCGCCGGGCAAGGGCGCAACATTCACCCTGGCCCTGCCCTACGACGGTATCGCCGACGACACAATAACCGCGCCCTCCGGCCTTGTCCACGACCCGCTTATACTGATCGTGGACGATGAGGAACATGCCCGCGAGACCATCGCAAACCACCTTATCCACGCCGGTTACCGGGTGGCCTGTGTGGACAGCGGCGTGCGTGCGCTGAAGCGTGCGGCAAAGGTGCACCCCGACGTGATACTCTTGGACCTCTTGATGCCCGATATGGATGGATGGCAGGTGTTGGAGCAGCTGCAGGCCGACGTGAAGACCAATATGATCGGCGTGGTGACCATCTCGATCATGGACCAGAAGCAGCGCGCCCTCACACAAGGCGCACTGGGGCACGTCGCCAAGCCTATCGAACGCGCCGAGCTGTTGACCGCCGTCGCGAAAGCCGTCATGCTCAGCGCCAAGCTGCCTATCCTGATCGCCGAGGCAAACGACGTGACGCGCAGCACCTTCACCGCCGTCGTCCGCATGGGAGGCCACCAAACCTGTTCGGTTGACAGCGCAAGCGCTGCCATCGATTGGCTCCGCAGACAGCGCGCCCGGCTGGTAATCATCGGCGTTCAACACGCCGACGACGATATGAACACCCTGTTGGACTTCATGCAAACCCACCCGCCCAGCGCCGCGATCCCGGCCCTTGTCGTCGCCGCAGATACGTCTACGGCAGAGGCCTTGCGTGCCCAGCATAGTAACCGTGCCCAGATATTACAAAAACGCGGTTTGGGGCTAGACGCTTTGCTGACTTCGATAGACCGTGTGTTGGATAATGGGAAGTAAAATATGTCGATGCATTGTGCAATTCCGAAGAGTCATCGTGCGGCTGCTGCACGGTTCACCAATAGTTAGCTAAGGAGGCGAGGCGTAGATGTCAAAGCGCATTTTGGTCGTTGAAGATAACCCCGATAACCGTACCCTGATAACCGATGTTCTGCTATCACTCGATTATGAAGTCATCGAGGCGATAGACGGGGTGGAGGGGGTGAAGAAAGCTGCGGAGGAGAAGCCCGATTTGATTTTGATGGACCTTTCGCTGCCGCATAAAGACGGTTGGACGGCAACCCGTGAGATTAAAGCCAACCCGGAGCTAAACAACATCCCGATTATTGCCCTGACCGCGCACGCGATGGTCGGTGACCGTGAGCGGGCAATCGAGGCCGGTTGTGATGACTATATATCTAAGCCTATCGATCTGCGCACGCTTGCTACAAAGCTCGCACATTATTTGAGTTAAACAGCACATGAAGGTTCTAATCGCCGAAGATAACGATGATAGCCGCTACCTCCTTGTCGATATTTTAGACAGCTTAGGTTATGAAGTTATCGAGGCAGAAGACGGCATCCGCGCGCTAGAGGCAGCGCAAACCGAATATCCCGATCTTATCTTGCTGGATGTGAACATGCCGGGTATGACCGGCTTTGATGTGTGTGAACGCATCAAGGCAGACCCCGACACCGCTTCTATCCCGGTGCTGATGTTGACCGCGTTGGGCGGCATCGAGGACCGAGTGCGTGGGTTGGGCTTGGGCGCAGACGACTATCTGGTGAAGCCGTTTAGCCCGCGTGAACTCATCGCGCGCATCGATACCCGGATGCGTGCCAAACAAGAGACCGATCAGCTGCGCGCCTCCGAACAACAAATCCGCGCCACCTTCACGCGCTTTGTCGCGCCCGAAGTTGTCGAACAGCTGCTCGCCAACCCCGCACAAGTCGCCCTGGGTGGCAAGCTCCAAGAGATTACCGTGCTTTTCGCCGACCTGGAGAGCTTTACCCCGCTCGCAGAGCGTATGGAGCCGGAGCGGGTGATCGAGCTGCTCAACCGCTATATGGCATTCATCGTGCCGGTGCTGAAACAATACGGCGGCACCATCGATAAATACATCGGCGATGCGGTGATGGCGCTCTTCAACACCCCCCTGCCCCAGCCCGACCACGCCTTGCGCGCCGTGAGCGCCGCCGTACACATCCGCAAAGCACAGAAGGCATTCCATGCGGAATGCGACGTAGACCATCGCCTAGACGTCAACTTTGGCATCCACACCGGCCATGCCATCGTAGGCAATGTGGGCACCCCGGAGCTGATGGATTACACCGCCGTCGGGGATACGGTGAACACTGCCGCGCGCCTGCAAGACATCAGCCACGGTGGACAGATCATCATCAGCCAGACGACCTATGAACAGATCAAAGGCTCCGTATTGGCGCACGCGCTGGGCGCACACCGTGTAAAAGGCCGGGAAAAGCACGTGAACATCTACACGGTGCTGGAGATAAACAAGTGAGAGGTACATTGATCTTGGCAGCAGGCCGGCCTCAGACGCCAAGACAAACCGGCCTCGCAGAATATGATATACGCATCGCCCATACCGACGAAGAAGTGGCCGCGCATACCGAGACTTGCGTGCCCGAAGCAATCATCCTAGATCTATCCGCAACAAGCATCGACCTGCCGGCGCTTTGTCACGCTCTGCGCCGCCGTCCCCTGACGCGCACCATCCCCATCATTGCCCTGACCCCGCCCGCATCACGCGCCTCGGCACGTGCCGCCGGCGCCGATGTCTGCCTCTCGCACCCACTAGACGAGGAGGAAATACGACAATACCTGCAAGCACAGCGCCAGAGCACCACGCTGGACGGGCTGCGCCAATTATTAGACGGCGTGTCAAGCGAAGATGCCGAGGGATTGATGCACCTGCTGGCACACGACATCAAAGGCCCCGGCAGCGCCGCCGTGAGCGTGCTGAGCATGTTGGTCGATGTGCCCGACATCACCGACCCAATCATCATCCAGAATCTGCGCTATGCCCTAAGCTCGGCCCAGCGCCAGTTCCATGTGCTCGACGAGATGTTAGACCTATTCTGCTTGCTGAACGGCCTCTTCCCCCTGGACATCCAGGCCGTGGACGTGGCCGAAGTGGTGCAAAGAGTGCTATCGGCAGGCAAGACGGCGCTTGCACGGAAGGATATACGGGTCACCTCCCGCATCCCGGCAACGCTGCCGGCAGCGGCGGCAGATGCTAACCTACTGCGGCAAACCCTATCAACCCTGCTCAGCAACAGCCTAAAGTTCTGTATACAGGGCGACACACTAACCATCGATGCACAGGCCGATCACGCGCGGCTCGTGCTGGCCTTCACCGATACCGGGCGCGCCATCTTGCCAGACTGCGCCGACGCGCTCTTCGACCTCAGGTTACAATGGTCGGCACGCAAGCGCGGCTCGCGCACCAGCGTAGCATGTGGCCTGCCCTTCTGTCGGGCGGCGCTGCGGGCTATGCAAGGCACGGTGCGGGCAAGGTCCAACGCGGATGGATCACACACCACCTTTGCCCTCACACTGCCCGTATATAAGCACATAGCGCCGGACCGCGCCGCCCGGCAAGCGCGCACGCACGACGAGGGAAACCATGACTAAAAAAGCTGCCTACCGTCAAGGCTATGTCGCCGCCGACTTCCTGACCCAGGGCCACCGTATCTCCGGTGAGGTCCGGACGGCGATTAATCCGTTGGCCGACCTCCTCAACGATTCGCTGACCTCGTTCATCGAAGCCGAGAATGTCTACATCTCTTCGATCCAAAGCCCCACCGACATCATCGAAAGCTACCCGCTCGGACATCTGCGCAAAGATAATATCATCATGGCCGTGCTGCGCCGCGCCGAAGATGGCCTCCCTCGGCGGCAGACCTTCGGCAGCCCGGCAGAAGGCGCCACCCGCGAAGTCTTCCTCACCCTGCCGGGCTTTGATCTGCGGGGCCGTCTGTCGGTAAAGGCTGCCGAGAACCTCGAACGGCTGCTGGTGCTATCCGCCGAGCGCTTTATCCCTATCGCCGATGCGGTAGCGACCGTCCCATCATCCCCCGACATCCAGTTTCGCGGCGGTATAATCTTGGCAAACCGCCGATACATCGGCATCCTATGCGGCGGGGCAAAGTAGACACGTGGGGCTTTGATACGAGAAAGTAGGGAAGAGAAACGATGGCACATATACTAGTCATCGACGACGACCCGCAGCTACAACGCATGGTTGGCCTCATAATCGAGCGCGCCGGACACCACGCTATCCTGGCAAAGGATACGCCGGGAGGCCTGGAGATTGCGGCGTCCGGACATCCCGACCTGGTGATCCTGGATATAATGATGCCCGGCGCCAGCGGCCATGAGGTCGCACGCCAGCTGCGCACCAACCCCCAGACCGCCCACATCCCGATCTTGATATTAACCGCACGCGCCCAGGCGATGGACCGGGCAAAGGCACTGGCCGCCGGCGCCGATGCATTCTTGGCGAAGCCGGTCACCGCCGATGCGCTGATGGCAAAAGTCCGCGCACTGCTCAACATCCGGGCCGGGGCGCCCGCACCCGCGCCCACCCCGCCCACGCCCAGCCCCCCCACCATGCCGGTCACGGTAATATTGGGGCTGCGCGGAGGCGCGGGCAGCACCACCATCGCGGTGAACCTGGCGCTTGCCCTGGCGAGACAGGAGGCGCGCGTATGCCTGGTTGACCTATCGCCCTTCTCCGGGCACGCGGCGCTCTCACTGCACATCGTCCCTCCGCAGAGCTGGGCAGGCTTCCTCGGCATGGAGGCGGGGCCATCGACAGCCGAGGTGAAGCACGCAGTGGTGACGCACAAAGCATCGGGCGTAGGCATCCTACCGGCCCCCCAGGTCCCGCCGCTGCACACCCTATCAGAGCGTGCCGCCGCACGCATCCTGGCGGCGCTGCTCCAGGACTATGCCCACCTGGTTGTAGATGCATCAACGCTGGGGGCGGCGTCACGGGCCGTGCTGCGCGTCGCGCGCACGGTTATACTGCCCATGAACGATGATATACTCTCCATCCAGACCACCACCGGCACATTCAGCGTGCTGCGCGCGGTGGGCGTGAAGGCTGCCCGTATCCGAGTGGTGCTCAACCATGTGCGCCCAGAGGCCCACTTGTCGGCAGATGCTGTACAGAAGGCCATCAAACGCCCCCTGGACGCTGTGCTGCCCTACGCACCGACGCAGCACATGTGTGTGGCACAAGGCATCCCGTTGATCGAAGCGCACCCAGATTGCGCGTTTGCGACGAGTATTGCGGATTTGGCGAGGACGCTATGAGCTATAATGCACGTGCCCTGATCGTAGGAAACGACCACGAATTGGTCGATATGCTCAATATCTACCTGGGCACACGGGGCTTTACGGTCGAAGACGTAAGCTCCGGCGAGGACGCCATCCGACGCACATTGGAATTCCTGCCCCATGTTGTCTTGCTCGATGTCACCCTGCCCGATATCGACGGCTTCGAGGTATGCAGTCGGCTGCGTCGCCAGCCCCGCACCGCCCACATCCCGGTGATCTTCCTCACCAACCGCGCGCGCCGCAGCGACCGTATGGCCGGGCTTTCTCTCGGTGCCGATGACTACATCACCAAACCCTTCGATATGCACGAGCTGTATCTGAGAATGCGTAACGCGGTAGACCACGTCACGCGCGAGAATACCACCGACCCGCTCACCGGTCTGCCGACCGGCAGTATGGTGCGCGGCCAGCTGACACGGGTGGCGACCGATGCACGGCGCGCGATCATGCGCCTGACCGTCGTCCACGCCGAAGCCTTCCGCGATGTTTACGGCCCGCTGGCCTTCGCCGATATACGCGCATACCTGGCCCGTTTGGTCATGCGTGCGATGAATATCAAAGGTGCACCGCAAGGCTTCGTCGGGGTCGTCGATCAGGATACGCTGGCAATCGTCGGCACATCCGGCCACCTCAGGGCGATCGGCGAACATGTCGCGGATGCGTTCAACCTGCATTCCGATAAGCACTATGCCGAAGCCGACCTCTCCGGCGGGTATATGGATATGGACGGGCGGCACGTGCCCATCATGCAGGTGCAATATCAAATCTTCGATACCCACACAGACAAAACCCGCTTTATCGCTACAGTCTGACCGCACCTTCTCCCCCCCGCCTCCTGTCACTTGACGACAAGTCGATATAACCGGCAATGGATGACATTTGTGCCGTCTGTGCGTGACAAACTGTAGTGCCGTTCCCCGTCCCCCCCACTTTACAATCTATACAACGTTTATCTCAATAGACAAGAGGAAGGACATGCGGACGAAAATTTCTATCTCCACCGTTCGCGGCGACTTCGTGAAGCAAGTCGAGGCCATCAGCGGCGTTGATCTCTTGGCGTGCAACCAGTGCGGCAAGTGCAGCTCCGGGTGCCCGGTGGCCTTCAGCCTCGATGTGCTGCCCAGCGGCGTGATCCGCATGGCACAGCTCGGCATAGAGGCCGTGCTTGAGACCCAGACCATCTGGACCTGTGCATCTTGCCTAACCTGTGTGGCGCGCTGCCCTAAAGGGATCGACCTCCCGCGCGTCATGGAAGCCCTGCGCCAAATCCGGCTGCGGCAGGGCGACGACCACATCCATACTGCCGAGATCGACGCGGAGCTGCTGGCCGAAGCGCCTCAACTGGCGATCATCGGCGGGCTTCGTAAATACACACGCTAGATAGGAGGCGCGCATGAGTACGCCCTACTTCCCCGGCTGCACCCTCAGCACAAAGGCTACCGGTTATGACCGGTCGGGACGCGCGGTCGCCGCCGCGCTCGGTATGCCCCTGGTAGAGATCGAAGGCTGGCAGTGCTGCGGCGCAACCTTTCCCCTCGCCACCGATAACAGCCTTGCCCTGATCGCGCCTACCCGCATCCTCACCCAGGCCGAGCACGCCGGCGATTCTGTCGCCACGCTCTGCGCCATCTGCTACCATGTGCTCAAGCGCACCCAGGTCGCGCTGGAAGGCGACCCAGAGATGCTGGAGCGCATCAACTGGTTCACCGAAGAACCCTACCAGGGACAGGTGAAGGTGTTACACTTCCTTGAGATGCTGCGCGACCGGCTCACGTGGGAGGGGCTGCGCGCGGCGGTCAAACGTCCGTTACAGGGCCTCAAGATCGCACCATACTACGGCTGCCTCCTGCTGCGCCCTGCCGACGAGATGCAGCTCGACGACTCGGAGAAGCCCCGCATCCTGGGCGATTGTATGGCAGCGCTCGGCGCGGAGGTCGTAGACTTCCCATATGCGGTTGAATGCTGCGGCAGCTACCTTGCGGTCGAGAAGGCCGAGGTGCCCGATAAGCTGGCGAAGAACATCAACGCCTCGGCACAGAGCAATAAGGCCGACGCCATCGTCACCGCCTGCCCGCTCTGCCAATTCAACCTCGACTACCCACAGCGCAGAACCCCCAACGGCATCCCCATACTCTACTTTACACAGCTCATCGCCGTGGCGTTGGGCTTGCCGCCGGACGATTGGGGCTTGGAGGGGCTATATGTAGACCCCGCGCCGCTCTTGGCACCCTTCGCGGCGGAGGAGGTAGACGCATGATCCCCCGCGTGATGGTCATCGGCGGTGGTATCGCCGGGATGCAAGCCGCGCTCGACATCGCCAACAGCGGCTATGAGGTCGTCATGGTCGAGCGCCTGCCTTCGGTCGGGGGGCATATGGCCCAGCTCAGCGAGACCTTCCCCACGCTCGACTGCGCTCAATGCATCATGACACCGCGCACGGTCGAGGTGGGCCACCATGACAAGATCAAGCTGCTGACGTACAGCGAGGTCGAGAGTGTGTCCGGTGAGCTGGGTAACTTCCGGGTGCGGGTGCGCCGCGAAGCTACCTATGTCGATTGGGATAGCTGTACAGGCTGTGGCGCTTGCGTACAGAAGTGCCCCTTCAAAACCGAGTCGGACTTCGAACGGGGCATAGGGCCGCGCAAAGCGATATACACCCTCAGCCCTCAGGCGGTGCCGAACAAACCCGTCATCGACCCCGACGCCTGCAAGTGGCTGCTCAGCCGCGCCGCACGCGAAGCTCAGGGCAAGAAGCCCCAGTGTGGCGCGTGCCAGAAGCTCTGCCCCACCGATTCTATCCGCTTCGACGACCGCCCGGTCTACTTCGAAGAAGAGGTCGGCGCGATCATCGTAGCGACCGGCTATGACCTCATGTCGCCGGCGCGCCTGCCGGAGTATGGCGGGGGCACGATCCCCGATGTGGTCGATGGGCTGGCCTTCGAGCGCCTGTTGGCCTCGTCGGGTCCGACGACGGGCGATGTGCGCCGCCCCAGCGATGGCAAAACCCCGCGCGAGATTGTCTTTGTACAGTGCTCCGGCAGCCGCGACCCCGAACACGGTGTCTCGTATTGCAGCAAGATTTGCTGTATGTACACTGCGAAGCAAGCTATGCTCTATAAGCACCGCGTACATGACGGCCAGGCTTATATCTTCTACATCGATGTGCGCGCGGGCGGTAAGCGCTATGAGGAGTTTATCAACCGGGGCATTGAGGAAGAGAAGACCGTGTATCTGCGCGGCAAGGTGAGCAAGATATTCCGCGATGGCGACAAGATCATCGTGCGCGGCGCCGATACCCTCAGCAACCGACAGGTGGAGATCGCCGCCGATATGGTGGTCTTGGCGATGGCGGTCTTGCCGCGCCCCGATGCCGACCGGGTGGCGGCGCGCGTGGGCATCAAGGTGGACGAGCACGGTTTCTTCGTCTCGCCCGATGACGAGTTGCAGCCGGTCGAGAGCACGCGCCCCGGCGTCTATCTGGCGGGCGTGGCGACCGGCCCTAAGGACATCCCCGAAACGGTGGCGCAAGCCAGCGGCGCGGCGGGCAAGGTGCTTAGCTTGTTCCGCCGGTGGGAGGCAAAGGCGCGCCTCGAAGTGATTCCATCATGAGCCGGAGGGTGGTTTTAGTCTCTAGGGATTCACGGGGCGAACGGGCCGGTTGATATGGACGAACAGAAGTTCGCTGCCATGTGTTGGGTGTCCCACCGGGATACTCATACGATGTGAATAAATGCCCGGAGACACAATAAGGTAAAGCATTATGAGCGGTAAAAGCCGAATCGGTGTGTTTGTGTGCCATTGTGGATTGAATATTGCCTCGACCGTGGATGTAAAAGCGGTTGCCGAGGAGCTGCGGAGCTATCCCGGTGTGGTCTACACGGTTGACTATAAATATATGTGCTCCGACCCCGGCCAGAACTTAATCAAAGAGGCGGTGAGGGAGCATAACCTAGACGGCGTGGTGGTGGCGGCTTGCTCGCCGGCGATGCACCAAGCTACCTTCCGTAAGGCCGTCGCCGATGCCGACATGAACCCGTACCGCATGGAGAGCGCCAACATCCGCGAGCAGGTCTCGTGGGTGCACCAGAACGATAAACCACGCGCTACCGAGAAGGCGATCGAGACGGTGCGCACCCTGGTCGAGAAGGTGCGGGGCAACGAAACCCTCCAACCGCTCGCCATCCCGGTCACCAAGCGCGTGCTTATCATCGGCGGCGGCATCGCGGGCTTGGTCGCGGCGCAAGACATCGCCGATGCGGGTTACCCGGTGATCTTGGTAGAGCGCGCCGCCGAACTCGGCGGGAAGATGCGTGAGCTTAGCGGCACTTATCTAAACTTCACCGCCGCGCCCGATATGCTGGCAAAGCGCGTCGCACAGATAGAGGCGCACGACAATGTCCAGGTGCTCACCCAGGCAGAGGTGAAGGCGCTGGATGGTTATGTGGGCAACTTCACGGCAAGCGTGGAGTGTCAGGGCGAGGCTTTTACCTTCGAGGTGGGCGCAATCGTCGTGACAACCGGCTGGGATTCTTACCCGCTGACCGCGCTGCCGGAATATGGCGCGGGCGCGCTGCCCGATGTGGTGGACTATCTGAGCTTCGAGAAGATGCTCGCGCCCGGCGCAGAGATACGCCGCCCCAGCGATGGCAAAACCCCGCGCGAGATTGTCTTCGTGCAGTGCGCCGGCAGCCGCGACCCCGAACACGGCGTCTCGTATTGCAGCAAGGTATGCTGCATGGTGGTGCCTAAGCAGGCGATGATGTTCACCGAACGGGTGCCGGGCGCCCAGGCTTATGTCTTCTATATCGACATCCGCAGCGCCGGTAAGAACTATGACGAATACGTACAGCGCGCCATGACCGACAGCCATGTGCTCTATCTGCGCGGCAAGGTGAGCCGCGTCTTCCGCGCCGACGATAAGGTGATGGTCTGGGGCGCCGATACGCTCAGCGGCGCGGCGGTCGAGGTGGCCGCCGATATGGTGGTCTTGGCTACCCCGCTCATCGCCTCCGAGAGCGCGCGCACGCTGGGGCAAGCGCTGCATATCAGCACAGACGAATACGGCTTCTATAACGAGGCACACCCCAAGCTGCGCCCGGTCGAGACTCTGACGGCGGGCATCTTCATCGCGGGGGTGGGGCAAGGGCCAAAGGACATCCCCGAAACCGTATCGGATGCCAGCGGCGCGGCGGCGAAGGTCCTACAGCTCTTTGCGCAAGAACACCTCACACAAGACCCGGCGGTCGCCACCGTCGATCCCGACCTCTGCGCGGCGTGCGGCGCTTGCGTCGAGGCTTGCCCTTATGGGGCGCGGAGCATCCACCCGGTATGGAACATCGCCACAGTGCAGGCGGCGCTCTGTCAGGCGTGCGGTGCTTGTGTGGTGGCCTGCCCGAACAAGGCATGTGAGGTGCGCAACTGGCGGCCCGACCAGATTTTGGATATGGCGGATTTGTTCGTGTGACGGGGGGGTCTAACCCCCAGGCTAAGGGCGGGGCGTCGGCTGGCGCCGCCCCGGATGCCTTTAGCCTGACGCTTTGACATCAAGCCCGAAAGCAAACCCGGCTGAGTAGTTACGGACGGTGAGGAATACAACATGCTCTTCTGGCAAGAAATTAACGAACTAAGCGCGCAGCAGGTCCAGCTCTGCTATCACTGCCACAAGTGCACCGCCGGTTGCCCGGTCGCTGCCGATATGCAGTATGGCCCCGACCAGCTGCTCCGCATGGTACAGATGGGCCGGCGCGAAGCCGTGCTCGCCAGCCCCGACATCTGGCTCTGCGCGGGCTGCGAGACCTGTGGGGCGCGCTGCCCCAACGATATTAACATCGCACACATGATGGACGCGCTGCGCGTCATCGCGGTGCGCGAGGGCGTGCCGGCGGCGCTGCCGAGCGTCCCGAAGTTCAACCGACTCTTCATGCAGGAGGTCAAGCTCACCGGTCGGATGCACGAGCTTTCGTTGATGGGCTTGCACAAGGTGTGGACGCGCTACATCTTCCCGGATATGCGCGCCGGGATGAAGCTGTTCTTCAAAGGCAAGATACCGCTCCTGCCGGAGGTTGTCCCCGCGCGGCACGATGTGGCGCGCATATACAAGGCCGTTGAGAAGACATCCCTGGGGGGTGAGGCATGACCGACGCTTATGCATACTATCCGGGGTGTAGCCTACACGCTACCGGCAAAGAGTTTCATCAATCCACCCTGGCGGTCTTCTCTGCCCTGGGCGCCACGCTGCACGAGCTGGAAGATTGGAACTGCTGCGGCGCATCGTCGGCGCACGCGGTCAACCCGGAGCTAACGCTCGCGCTCCCGGCGCGCAACCTGGCGATCGCGCAGCGCAGCGCCCACAAGGACCTCATGATGCCTTGCGCAGCCTGCTTCAACCGTCACCGGGCGGCAGAGCTTGCCCTCCGCAACGACGCGGCACAGCGCGCCCGCCTCGAACAACTGGTGGACTTCACATATGAGGATAGGGTAAGCGTGCGCACCTTGCTTGATGTGGTATACCACGACATCGGGCTGTCACGGGTGCAGGCGAAGGTAAAACGTCCGCTCGAAGGGCTGCGGGTTGTGCAATACTACGGCTGTCTCCTGGTGCGGCCTCCGGCGGTCAACAACTTCGACGATATGGAACACCCCACCGTGATGGGGCGCATCCTGGCGGCGTTGGGCGCCGAGGTGAAGCCCTATGCCTATACAACCGAATGCTGCGGCGGCGCGCTCTCGCTGACCGTGCCCAAGTCGGCGGCACGCATGGTAGACCGGCTGGTGGGCTATGCGCGCGAGAGCGGCGCCGAGGCGATGGCGGTAAGCTGTCCGCTCTGCCAGATCAACCTGGAGATGCGCCAATCGGAGCAGCCCGGACAAGCCAAGATGCCCATATTCTACATCACCGAGCTGATGGGGCTGGCCTTCGACCTTCCCGAAGTAGATAAGTGGTGGGGGCTGCATCTTATCGACCCTCGGCCCATCCTGCACGCGCTAGGCACGCGCGTCGCTGTGTGACTGTGTGAGGTAACCCATGAGCGATAATAGTAACGGTAAAAGAAACGGGCAGAACAAACCGGGCGATACCATCGGCGCGGCGCTCGTGGTGGGGAGCGGCATCGGCGGGATGCAAGCCGCGCTCGACTTGGCCGAGGCCGGCATTTATGTCTACCTGATCGAGCGCGCCTCCGCCATCGGCGGCACGATGGCGCAGCTCGATAAGACCTTCCCTACCAACGACTGCGCTATGTGCATCATGTCGCCCAAGCTGGTAGAGACGGGCCGCCATGATAACATCGAGATTATCACCACCGCCGAACTCATGGACCTGCAAGGCGAGCCGGGGAACTTCACCGCGCACGTGCTTAAGCATCCCCGCTACATCGACATCGACAAATGCACCGGCTGCGGCGACTGCGCGGTGGTCTGCCCCAACGCTCTGCCCGACCCCTTCAACGCCGGGTTGAGCGCGCGCAAGGTCGTATACAAACTCTACCCCCAGGCCATCCCCAATGCCTACGCCATCGCAAAGTCCGGGGTCGCGCCTTGCCGTGATGCCTGCCCCATCCACCAGCGCGCCCAGGGCTATCTCGCCCTGGTCCGCGAAGGCCGCTATGCCGACGCCTACCGCACCGTGATCGACGATAACCCCTTCCCCAGCGTGTGCGGGCGGGTCTGCCACCACGTCTGCGAGGACGCTTGCTCGCGCACCCAGGCCGGCGACGCGCCGGTTA
>CAZJBO010000001.1:0-26441 GCA_964544075.1 uncultured Anaerolineae bacterium | reverse complement strand
GTATATTGCATCGGGCGGCGCGTCTTTGCACCCTCGGTAGGCCTGGTGGCGGCAGGCCTGACCGCACTCTACCCCTACATGCTCTTTCAAGACCTCTCGGTCAACGACACGGGTTTGTTCACCTGCCTGCTCGTGTTGGCGCTCTACTGCGCATACCGCGCCCTGGATGCAGACGCGCTACGCTGGGCGGCAGCAACCGGCGCAGTGTTGGGTGCGGCGGCGCTCACAAAGCCGCTCGCTCTGCTGCTCGTCCCTCTGTGGGGCTTGTGGTGGGCAGGGCGGCTGAGCTGGCGGCGTGGGCTGCGCCTTGCGTGCGCGATGGCTGTGTTGGCGGCGGTGATGACCGCGCCCTGGGTGCTGCGCAATACAGCTTTACACGGGAAGTTTGTCTTCATCAGCACCAACAGCGGCAGCAACCTTCAGCAGGGCAACAACCCCTGCACCCTGTCCTACTTACTGGCCGGCTGGGACCCGCAGTGGACCGGCAGCTGCTTTGACCCGCCGCCGTCCAACCTCGACGAGCCGGCACGCAGCGCTTGGCATACACGCGGCGCGCTCGATTACCTCGCGGCAGATTTGGGACGGACGCTGAAGTTGTTTTTGGTCAAAGGGCTGGTGCTATGGAGTCCGGCGCTGACGCCGCACGCGGTCCCGCCGCACGTGGTGAGCGAGGTGGGCATGGTGATGCAGTATCAGCAACCGGCATTCCAGGCCGCGCGCGTGGTGCATCTATTGTACTTCGGCGCGCTGCTGCTACTTGCCATACTTGGTCTGGTGCGGGCGGTATCGGCGCGCACCGAAATAACCCCGATATTGGCGATCTTCGCGGCGGTCACCTTCACCTATGTGCTCACACACCCCTCCACGCGCTATCGAATGCCGCTCGACCCCATCTTGTTCATCCTATCGGCGCAAGCGCTGGTGTGGCTGTGGGGACGGGTACGCCGCTGGCGCGCCTTCAATCGTCATAGTTCCCCCACGATTCGACCCTGAAGGCTTGCAGGATAAGGCTGTTTTGGCTTTGTTCCGCTTCGGGAGGGGGCGCGAGGCGTTCGCCATCGGCCCAATGATACACCGCCAGCCAGATTTGATAATCACCCATTTTTATGTGCCAGGGGATTTGTATGCTGCGCACATCGCGGTAGAGCGCGCCCGGCTCCCAGCCCGATGTTTGCGGCGGCGCTTCCGGTCCGGCGGGGCCACTGCTGTTCTGGGCCAACATCGCGCCGGTGTTGGGGTTCATCAGATACAACCCAATCGAGTAATCCAGCGGGAGCGGCGCATCGGTTGACCACCAACTCTCGACGCTAATCACATCACCGGCCACATAGGGACCGCTTCCGGGGGTGACGGTGGCTCCTCGGAAGTGTAGGCCGTCTTCACCCAGCGTATACCCCGGCGTGCGCGGAGGCGCGGCATAGCGCGTGGCGATGAAATACCACGGCCCCCAGAAGTTCGCAGTCTCGACACGCCCCCGCGCCACCGATGCTTGGATGTCGGCGTCCTCCCGGCCCTTGCGCACCAGATACCAAATGCTCCTGCCGGCCTCGCTGCCGTCGGCGGCCAACGGGATGTGTCCGCCGGGGAAGTAGAGCGCCTCATAATAGTTCCATGCCATCGACGGCGGCCCACACTCACAACCGGGGTCTACGACCAACACATCGCCCGGCTTGAACTTCTCGGCCAGTGCGCGCACCATATCGCGCACGGGCGGGCTGTATTCGTAGCTGATGCGATATTCGAAGGGTTGCAGCGGCGCCAGCGCCAGCGCCAACAGCAGCGCTGCGCCCAAGCTGCGCCCCGGTCTGGGGAGCTGCGCTATACCTATCCCCATTAGCAGGAAGACCGCCGGACCGGTGGTGTTGAGATAGCGTGTCGAGAAGGCGATGGTCTCGAAGCGGGTGAGGTATACCAACAACGGGAAGCCCACGCCCCAAAGCAGCAGCCAAACGATGCTTGCGCGCATCTGCCGACCGCCGCGCCATGCCGCCCGGCCCAGCCCCAGTAGCGCGGCGACGAGGATGAGCGCACACAATACATCTTGTCGGCTGCTATAGGCGCGATAGACCGGGGCCAAACCCTCGTGGAAGAAGCGGGGCAAGGTGTCGAGGTTAGTCTTGGCGGCGGCGGCGCTGCGCAGTCGGGTGAAGTCGAGGAACTGGGGGAGCAGCGGCAAAAAGGCAACCCCGGTCGCCGCCATGATGAGAGGCCACCACCAGAGCTGACGCGGCACCCGGCGCTGCCGCAGCTCCGGCAGTGCACGCAGCCCCACATCAACGCCGAATAAAATGAGCAACGGTCCCGCGCCGAAGTGTAGGTAAAGCCATGCGATGGCGGCCAGCGTATAGAGGAACGCGCGCCGCCATGTTGGGCGCGCACTCCAGCGTAGATGCAGCCACACGAGCAGCATTGCAAACGAGGCCGAGATGCCATAGGCGCGCGCTTCGGTGGCGAAGTATACGGTATACCCAGAAGTGCCGAACGCCAGCGCCGCCAGCCGCCCAGCCGTGCGGCCATGCAAGCGCCGTCCTGCCCGGTATGCAAAGGCGGTCCCCAACATGGCGGCCAGCGCGCCCGGCAGTTTGACGACCAGATCGTTCGGCCCCATGATCTTTATCCAGATGTGCAATGCCAATGGATAGCCCGGCGGCCATGCGAGGTCACGCTCGCGGAGGACCTGTGCGAGCGTACCTTTGCTGTGGAACACGGCGAACAGTTCGTCATACCACATCGAAAGATCGTCGAGGTGCGAGAAGATCGCGGCAGCCGCGATGAGCAGGACAAACACGCTCGGCCAAAGCTGACGGTCTTTCCTCATCGGTACACCGCCCACGACTCCACGCGGAAACGCCCAATAACGACGGCGCCGAGGGCCTGAGGCGTGCCCGGCTCCGGCATAAGGCGCACTTGGTCGGCCCAATGATAGACCGCCATCCACAACTCATAATCGCCAAAGCTGCGCCAGGGGATTTGTATCGTGCGCGTATCGCGATAGAGCATCCCCGGCGTCCACTGTGAGGTCTGGCCCCCGGCATACGCGCCGACCGGTCCGCTATCTACCGAAGCCTCGACCTTTTGGTTGTGTGCCTGCACCAAGTATAGCCCGATCGAATAGTCGAGCGGAAGCTGCGCGTCGGTTGACCACCAGCTTTGTACATGGATCGTATCGCCGGGCAGGTAGAAGGGCGCAGCGGAGAAGTCGAAGGCCGGAGGACGGCTTAGCGTAGCGCCTCGGAAGTGTAGACCGCCATCGCCCAACGCATAGCCCGGCGTGAGCGGCGCTTGCTCGTAGCGCGTGACGATAAAATCCCACGGTCCCCAGAAGGCATCCGTCCTAATGCGGCCCGCCTCCACCGAGGCTTTGATATCGGGGGTTTCGCTGCCTTTGCGCAGCAGGTACCAGACGCTCCCCTCCGCATATCCGTCAACGGCGCGGGGGATGCGTCCACCGGGGAAGTAGAGCGCTTCGTAATATGCCCAGGCGCGCGGGTTCCGACAATGACCACAACCGGGGTCTGCGATGAGCCGGTCGCCCGGCGCGAAGTTCCTTGCCAGATAACGCACCATGCCTTTGACATCGTAAGAGTCATCAATGCTGCGGAAGTCGCCGGGCTGCCAGGGCATGAGCGCCACCCCCAAGAGCATCACCGCGCCCAACACCCGGCTCGACCGGGGCAAGCGGGCCAAGCCCAGCCCCAGAAGCAGAAAGACGCCCGGCATGGTCAGCGCAAGATAGCGGGGCTTGAACATATCGGTCTGCGCGTTCGTGAGGTAGGCCAAAAGCGGCACGCCCAGCCCCCACGCTGCCAGCCATGCGATACCGGCCTTTGGGAGCGGTGCGGTGCGTCGGGCGTAGACCATACCGGCGCACGCAAGAAGCACCAGCCCCGCCAACAGTAAGTCGGCGTGGGCGCTGTAGGCGCGGTAGAGGTCGATCGGCTCCTTTCTATACAGCAGCGTGAGCGTGCTGCTGGTGGTGCCGACCCGTGCGCGTGAGCCGTCGAGGAACTGCGGCACCATCGGCATAAACGTCAGCGCAGTGACGCCCATGATGACGGCCCAGCGCCAGAGGCGGCGTGGTGCTCTCAGCAGCACATGCAGGCCGGCGGCAGCGACAATCACCCAGCCGGTGTAGTGAAGGTATATAACGAAGATTTGCGCCAGCATATAAGGGATTGCGCGTCGCCGGCACGGACGTGCCATCCAACGCAAGTGCAGCAGCGCGATGACGGCCCCAAGCGTTATACAGAGAGTATAGCCGCGCGCCTCGACCAAGAAATAGGCGGCATAGCTCGATGTGCCGAACGCGAGCGCCGCCAGCCATCCTGCCTCACGCGCGTGCAGCCGCTTCCCCACCCGGTAGATGAACGCCACCGCCAGCACACCTCCCAGCCCGCCCAACAGCCGCACCGCGACATCGTTCATGCCCACCGCGCGCATCCATAGGTTGAGGATGAGATAGTAGCCGGGCGGCCAAGTAAGGTCACGGTCCTTGAAGAGGAACTCGACCGAGCGGCTGCTGTGCAACACCGAGAAAAGCTCGTCGTCACGCATGGTTAGGTCGCCCAAGTGCGGGAGGATGGAAGCCGCCGCCATGAGCAATATCAGTGTGGTGATGCAAAGGTCCTTACGGTTCATATGCTGCCCACGATGTAATCTCGAAGCGGTCCAAGATCAAGCAATTGTCATACTGCGGAGCGCCCGGCTCCGGCACCAAGCGCTGCCCATCCTGCCAATTATAAACCGCAATGCATAGGATGAAGGGTTCGATCTCAAAGGTCTCCGGGTCCATACCCAACGCTATCGTGATCGTGCGGTCATCCCGGTAGAGCGCGTCCGGCGCCCACTGCGATGTCTGGGGGTTGGCATATACCCCGCTTGGCCCGCCGTTGCTCTCGGCGTGCAAGGTGCCGTCGCGCACGCGGATAAGGAACAAGCCGAAAGAATAATCTAGAGGGAGCTGCGCATCGGTAGACCACCAAGTCTCGACTTGTACCGTCGTCTCCGGCATATAAGGCGGGGCCGGCGTGATGCGTGCCCCACGGAAGCGCAGCCCTCCGCTGCCCAGCGCGTATCCCGGCGTGAGCGGTGGCTTCTCATAATGCGTGGCGATGAAGTAGGGCGGCCCCCAGAACTCGTTGGTCCTGATGCGCCCCTCGGCCACCGATGCTTGTGTCGCGGGGTCTTCTGTGCCTTCACGTCGAAGGTACCACAGGCTGCCCGCCGCTGCGTAGCCATCCTCAACGTATGGGATGCGCCCGCCGGGGAAGTAGAGCGCCTCGAAATATTGCCAGAACAGCGAAGGCGGCTTGTCATTAAGGTTGGGATCGACCACCATCACATCGCCCGGCTCGAACTTCTCGGCCATCGCGCGCACCAGGTCACGGATGGGGGGGAATATCTCGTACTTGAGACGGAAGCTAAAGGGCTGCCACGGGGCGAGCGCCAGCGCGATCAACAGCGCCCCGCCCGCCCACCGCCCCGGCTTGGGCAACGCCGCCAGCCCCCACCCGACCAGCAAGAAGACTGCCGGCATGGTGAAGACCAAGTAGCGCGTTGTGAACATGACCAGTTGCACGCGCGTGAGGTATGCAAACACCGGCACTCCCACACCCCAGCACAGCAACCACAGCAGCGCCGCCCGCCGCCGCCGCGCAGCTTGCCGGAGCATCCACGCCAGCCCAAAGCCGCCGGTCAGCACGATGAGCGCAAACAATAGGTCTTGATGGGCGCTGTAGGCAGTGTACATGGCGCCGGGTTTGATAACCCGGTAGTAGGGGGGGAAGGGGTGCAGGAACTTGTTCCGCAGCCGTGCGCCCAAAAGGAACTGTGGCAGCAACGGCAATCCGGCGATGCCGGTTATGGCGACGATGCCCAGCCAGCGTAGTAGGCGGCGGGGCTTGCACATCAAGGTGTGCAGACCGGCCAGCGCGATAACCGCCAGGTTCGCAAAGTGGACGTATACGAGCAGGGTTTGCACCAGCGCATAGGGCAGCGCGCGTCGCCCGGTGGGGCGGCGCAGCCAGCGCAGATGCAGCCAGACCAGCAGTGCGATGAGCATCAGGCTGAGGGTATAACCGCGCGCTTCGGTGAAGAAGTACACCGCATAGCCCGACGTGCCGAAGGCCAGCGCCGCCAACCATCCAGCCGTCCGTGAGTGCAAGCGCCGCCCGGCCCGATAGGTGCCGGCGATCGCAACGATCCCGCACAGCCCACCGAGCCACCGCACCGTTACGTCATTCTCTCCGGTAGCGCGCATCCAGTAGTGCAACACCAAGTTGTAACCCGGCGGCCAGTAGACATCTATACCGCCGATGATATGGGCAGGCGTTTGACCGGCGTGCAGCACCGAGAAAACCTCGTCGCGCTGCATAGAAAGGTCCGCAACGCGCGTGAGGATTGCGACGGCGGCGACAAGCAGGATGCTTGTGGTGACAAACAAATGGTGCTTTTGTGTCATTGCTTATTCGTGATACACTCCCGCATGTCGAGTAACTACCCAGCCGGTTCTGCCTTTGCGCCTAGCGCATGACGTTCGCCCAATACCGCTAGCCGGCTCGCTCAGGCCGAGCAGTTACCATGTCGAAGCATAACATGAAACCGCGAAACATAGCATATGAAACTATGAAGCTGCTCCACGTCACGCCACACTACTACCCCGCCTGGACCTTTGGCGGCACCGCCCGCGTCGCCTATGAGCTTACGCGCGGGCTGGCAGCGCGCGGGCATGACGTGACCGTCTTCACCACCGATGCGCTCGACCTTGACCGACGCATCGACGGCGCGCCCGGCCCGGTTGACGTGGAGGGGGTGCGCGTGTTCTATTTCCGCAATCGAAGCCATACGCTCAGCGCACGCTTGAACCTCTCTACCCCACGCGGCATGGCACGCACGGCACGCGCCATGATGGGCGCGTTCGATTTGGTGCACTGCCATGAGCTGCGCACCGTCGAGAACCTGATCGTTACCGGCCCGGCGGCCCGACGGGGCATCCCGCGCATCCTCTCGCCGCACGGCACACTGCCACACGATACCGGACGCGGTCTCGTCAAGGTCGCTTGGGACCGGACCTGTGGTTATGCTCTCACACGGCGCTTCACGGGAGTTGCCGCGCTCACATCAGAGGAAGCCGCGCAGTTCCGCCGGCTGCGGCATTGGCTGGGGCTGCCGCCGCAGCGCGTGCGGATTGCGACCATACCCAACGGCGTCCACCCGGCAGACTTTGATGCCGCCCCGCGCGCGACCTTCCGTGCACGATACGGCATCCCACCCGATGCACTATTGGTGCTCTGCCTGGCACGGCTGCACCCACGCAAAGGCGCACATATCCTCGGCGCAGCGCTGCGCGATGCGCCGGGCTGCTATCTGGCGTTGGTAGGGCCGGATGCGGGCGCGCGTGCGGCGCTGGCGGCGCTGGCGGATGCGGCAGGGGTGCGCGACCGGGTGATCTTCACCGGCTACCTCGACGGGGAGGATAAGCGCGCGGCACTGGCGGCGGCGGACGTCTTCGCGCTGGCGGCGGTGGGTGAGGGGCTGCCGATGGCGGCGCTGGAGGCAGGCGCGGCGGGCTTGCCCCTGCTATTGAGCGTGCAGTGCTATTTGCCGGAGGTGGCAGAGACCGGTGCAGGTATGGTGCTGCCGCTTGAGGCGTCGGCATGGGCAGGGGCTTTTAGGCGCTTGTTGACCGACAGGGCGCTGCGCGATAGCATGGGCAGAGCAGCGCGCGCGCTTATCGCGGCGCGCTTTACTTGGTCTGCGGTGCTCGACCGCCTGGAAGCATTCTACAAGGCTGTGTTACTTGGATAAACCCACCGAAGCGCGGCGCATTGGTCGCAATCTTTCGTTCACCTTCACCGGACGGCTTGTGCTCTATGCGCTCTCCGCCGGCTGGACCGTCTACCTTGCGCCCGCGCTCGGCGCCGAAGACTTCGGCGTGTATACCATCGTGCGGGCGTTTGTGGCGCTCTTCGCGCTGATGCCCGACATGGGGATCGGCCTGGTCGTCATACGCGACGTGGCCGCCGACCACAGTAAGACGCGCGCCTATCTGTTCAACAGCCTCTTGGCTAAGGCTGCGTTGGCGGCCCTAGCCTTCGCAGTCTTGGTACCTTTGGGCGTGCTGATCTATCCAGAAACCCCGGCACGTCTGTTCGCACTCGCCGGATTTGGTCTGCTGACACAAGCGGTCGGGATGGTGCCGGTGCAGGGCTTGCAGGCGATGGAGGAGATGGGCGCGGCGGCTGCGGTCGAGCTTGTCTCGCACCTCACATTCATCGTGGGTGGCTTCGTGTTGATGGCGTCCGGCTTTGGGCTGGAGGGGGTCTTCTGGGCGCTGGTAGCGAGCGGTGTAGTGGCGCTGCTGGTGGGCGGCGCGGTGATGCTGCTGCGCTTTCGGCCCGGCTTGCGCGACGCCAGCTTCGCCCAGACCCGCTACCTGCTCCGCGAGGGCTTCCCCTTGGGGCTGAGCGCGGCGCTGGGCCTGGTGTATATGCAGGCGGATAAGCTCATCTTGGGTAAGATGATGGGCACGGCGCCGGTGGCTTGGTATGGTGTGGCGTATATGCTCTACATGACCATCATCGAGGTCATCAGCACGCCGATAGTGGTCGGCAGCTACCCCACGCTGGCGCGTTACTATAAAGCCGACCCCGCCGCGCTCGATAAATTGTTGGAGAAGCTGGTCTATGGCATGATATTGCTCAGCTTGCCGTTGGCGGTGGGCGGGCTGTTGACCTCAGACGCGCTTATCGATGCGCTCTATCGGGGCAGCTATCCCAAATCGGGCGCGGTGCTGGCGCTGCTGCTTATGAGCCTTGTGCCGATGTTCCCCGGCAATTTGTTCACAAAACTGCTCGTCATCGAGGGGCAGCAGCAGCGCGTGTTGTGGCTGCGTGCCCTCAGCGCCGCCATGATGGTCGTGCTCACGGTGCTGATGGTGGCCGCTTTTGGCTATGTGGGGCCGGCGCTGGCGATCTGTGTTGTGCAGGTGGCGGTGAATGGGCTGATGGCCTGGTGGCTGCGGGCACGCTTGCCCCGGCTGCACCTGGGGGCATACCTGCCGCACACGCTGCTGGCGCTGCTGCCGCTGGTTTTGGTGTGCGTGTTCATGCCCGATGTAGACATCATGCTGCGCGTAGGGACGAGCACGTGGGATTTGGGGGTGTTGCTGACGATATGCGCGGCGGCGTTGGCATACTTGGTAGGGCTTGTGGCGCTAGGCGCGCTGCGCCGCGAGGATTTGGCGTATCTGCGCAAATAATGCGGGTTAAATCATGTGCTCGGCAGCGAGCGGAACGGGTTTGCTTACATGCGTTTTTTAATCGTCGGCCCCATCCACCACCACGCGGCGTATGCGCGCGCGCTCCGTGCCGCACCGCCGGACGCGCCGCCGCTCTTCCCACCCACGCAGTCGCAGTACTTTTATGTGCGTGAGCTGCGCGCGCTTGGGCATGAGGTGAGCGCGTTTCACTTCACCGCGAACGTGCTTTTCGGGGGGCGTGCGCTGCTCCGGCTGAACGAGTTCGGCGGCAGCGTGGGCGGGATGCTGCGCGCCGGCCTACAGCGCTTCCCACGCCTGAGCCTTGAGTATATGGCGCGCAACCGCCGTCTTGTCGCACAGGTGCGCCGCCTCCGCCCGGACTGGGTATGGGTGGTGGGCGGCACGAACATTATCTTGCCCGACACGCTCGTCGCGATAAAGGCTTTAGGCGCGCGGCTGATGTATAACACTGGGGTTTCGCCGGTGGTCTTCGCGCTGCCGAACGAGCGCAAAGCGGCGCGCCTCTATGATCTGGCCGTGACCAACGACTTCTATCACGCGGTGCAGTGGCTTGAGCTTGGCACGCCCCGCGCCGAAGCCCTGCCCTATTCGGCTTGCGCGCCGGACTTTCACTATGCCTACGCGCTGAGCGATGCGGACCGCGCCGCTTACGGCTGTGATGTCGCCTTCGTGGGCACGCTGTTGCCGGAGGCGCTGTACAGCCGCCGTGTGCGCGCACTGGAAGCGCTGCGTGACCTTGACTTGGGCATATGGAGCGTGCACCCGGTCCCGGCGAGTCTGCGCCCCTTCTATCGGGGCAAAGCGCTCGGCACGGATATGCTGCGCATCACGTGCGCGGCAAAGATCGTCGTCAACCCACACGGCGACTTTATGCGCTGGGGCGGCAACATGCGTTTGTTCGAGGCTTCGGGCTGCGGCGCATTCCAGATCGCCGACGCGCTGCCGGGCGTGGCGCAGTGGTTCGAGGTAGGGAAGGAGATCATCACCTATCGTGACCCCCGCCATCTGCGCGAGCTGGTAGGCTATTACCTGGAGAACACGCGCGCACGCGCCGGGGTCGCTGCCGCCGGGCAAGCGCGCGCCTATGCCGAACATACTTACGCGCACCGTACGGCGCGTTTGCTGGAACTGTTGGAGCAAGCCTGATGGATGACGACACACTTTACCACTCTACCCAAGATGCATGGGACGAGATTTGGGACGCGGCCTCAATGGAGCAGGAGCGCAAGACGCTCATGTATCGGCGCGCACAGGAATACTTCAGAGTGTTCATCCCCTACCTGCCGCGTGACCAGATCATCTTGGAGGCGGGGTGTGGTATGTCTGTGGTGGTGGAATATCTGCGCGCACAGGGCTTAAACGTGGTCGGCCTGGACTATGTGGAGGCGGTCTTGCATAAAGCACGGGCGCACAACCCGACGCTGCCCTTGCATGTGGGTGATATCCACGCGCTGCCCTACGCCGACGCCAGTATGGGCGGCTACCTCTCGTACGGGGTGCTCGAACACTTCCCGCATGGCCCCATGCCGGCGCTCGTGGAGGCACATAGGGTGCTGTGCGTCGGCGGTGTGATGGTGCTCACCATCCCTTACCCCAACGTGGTACAGCGCCTGATCCGGCTGCGCCGCCGCTGCGCGGGGAAGACGGCGCGCACGCAAGAAGACTTTTACGAGACCACTTACACGCGCCGTGCACTAGAGCGCTATGTACGGCAGGCCGGTTTTGAGGTCGTGTTGAGTATGCCTACCGCGCACAGCTTCACACTGTGGGGGCTGGGCGGGCCGTTCCGCGCACCGGGTTACTATCAGACCTCCGCGCTTGCCGAGCGGCTGGGCGCTGCCCTAAAGCGTGTGCTGCCCTGGGCATTTAACTTCAGCACAATGATTATCGCGCGCAAGGTTTAGCCGGCCCGCAGCGCGCCGGCGGGTTTCAAACCATTGGACCTCGGCGGCGGAATTTGCCGTGGGTGTGAATGCTTGTATAATGCGCTTGACGTTGATGCAAGGCATGACCTTGATTGGGGAAAAAGGAGAATCCGGTGGCCGAGGTGGATTTCCGGGCATTGCGTGAGCGCATGGTTGAAGATCAGATCGAATCGCGCGATATCATTGATGCGCGCGTCTTGCAGGCGATGCGAGAGGTTCCACGCCATCGTTTTGTCCCCGAAGAATACCGCCATCTCGCCTACCGTGATGGACCTCTGCCTATCGGCAACAATCAAACCATCTCGCAGCCTTACATAGTTGCTTTGATGTCACAGCTCCTCCAATTGAGCGGGCATGAAACCGTGCTGGAGATCGGCACCGGCTCCGGCTATCACACGGCGATCTTATGTAAGCTGGCGGCCCAGGTCTTCAGCCTTGAGCGCCACGCCGCGCTTGCCGACCGGTCCGGACGGCTCCTGGGCGAGCTGGGGTTCACCAACCTCGAAATACATCTGGGCGATGGCAGCCAGGGCCTCCCCGATATGGCACCCTTTGATGCGATCGTGGTTTCGGCGGCGGCGCCCTCTGTACCCAGCCCCTTGCGTGGACAGCTCACCGACGGCGGACGTCTGGTACTGCCGGTGGGCAGCCGCGATGGTCAGTGGCTTGAGCGGGTGTGGCGGCATGGTGATACATGGAACATCGAACGGGTCGCCTCGGTGATGTTCGTGCCGTTGATCGGTCAGCACGGCTTCTCTGACCCGCACATTGACTAACCAGCACCACTCGTCATTGTTGTTCACTTAACAGAAACATGCATTGTTGCCCAGGCGGTTTGCTGTGCAACCGTCAAGGGCATCTTTACGTATTGTAAGCATTATACATATGCGTCGAATGTCACCGGCTCGAAACTAAGGAGTGGAGAATGCCTCCAATTATTCATATCCAAGACCTGCGCAAACAATATGACCCACCCGATGGGGTCTGGGCGGTCAAAGATGTGGACCTAGACATCGAAGAGGGCGAGATATTTAGCCTCCTCGGTCCCAACGGGGCCGGTAAGACTACTACCATCTCCATGATTAGCGGATTGCTCACCCCCTCCGGCGGCGACGCTATCATCGACGGACACTCTATCATCAAAGAGCCGATGGCGGTGAAGAAGGTCATAGGCGTGGTGCCACAAGAGATCGCGCTCTACCCCAGCCTGACGGCGCAGCAGAACTTGCGCTTCTTTGGCGCTTTGTATGACCTACACGGCGCCGAACTCAACCGGCGCGTCAATGAAGTATTGGAGTTTATCAATCTGACGGACCGCGCCGATACGAAGGTCGAGAAGTATTCGGGCGGCATGAAGCGGCGCGTCAATATCGGCATCGGCTTGCTGCACCGCCCCAAGATCGTGTATATGGACGAGCCGACCGTCGGGGTTGACCCGCAGAGCCGCCGCCGCATCCTTGATACGGTCAAGCTCCTCAACGAAGAATACGGCATGACCGTGCTCTACACGACCCATTACATGGAAGAGGCCCAGGAGCTAAGCCACCGGGTCGGCATCATCGACAACGGCGAGATGATCGCGGTTGGGACGGTGGGCGAGCTGATTAGTAAGATCGGCGAGGAAGACACGCTGCGCTTGCAGGTAGATGCGGCTTCCGACGTGCTGCTCCTAGCTTTACAAAAGATCGAAGGTGTGTCCCGTGTCTCCGTCGCCAACGGCGAGATTACCTTGCTGGCGAAGCGCGGACGTCGGGCTTTGCCCCAAGCTATCAACATCGCCGATAAAATGGGCGTGCGCATAGAATCCGTTGCGGTGGAAGAACCCGACCTTGAAGCGGTCTTCTTGCACCTAACCGGGCGCGCGCTGCGGGAGTGAATGCTATGCGCAAACTCCTCTCAATGATCTGGAAAGACATCTATATCTCCTATACCGATAGGATGGCGCTGGTGTTCATGTTTGCCGCACCTTTCGGCATCTCGCTTATCATCGGCCTAGCCTTCGGCAATATGGGCAGCAACGACATCGCAGTTGAGCACATTAGCGTGCTCATGGTCAACCAAGATCAAGGCGTCGAACTCCCGACCGGTGATACACTCAACCTCGGCGACCAGATGACCGAATTCTTCATCGCGCCGCCCAGCCCCACGCTCGAACAATTCCTTGCCGCCCGTGAGGTGAAGGATGAAGCCCAAGCGCGGCATATGATCGAATCCGGCGAAGCCGTGGCGATGATCCTCATCCCCGAAGACTTCTCGGCACAAACCAATTCACAGGCCGACAGCACAGGTCAAAGCACAGTGCTGCTCTACTACAGCCGCTTCGCGCCCGTATCATACCGCGTGGTCGAAAGCATACTAACCGAATGGCTAAACCGTGTCTCTACCGGCACCATCACCGCCAACGTCGGCATCGCGGCGCTGAGCGAACGGCTAGAGGGCCTGCAAGTACCGGTCGCCATCGGCAACCTGACCAACGCGCTGCTAGAAGGCGAGGCTTATACCGCAACGCCTATCACCATCCGCGAGGAGAGCGCCGAGGGCAAAAAGCGAGACTTTGACCTCATCTCGGTCATCGCGCCCAGCATGGCGATCTTCTTCCTCACCTTCAACGTGACAATGGGGGCCGGCGAGCTGCTCACCGAGCAGAAGCAGGGGACCTTGCAACGCATGATCGCCAGCCCCACGCCCCGCGCAATGATCCTGGCCGGCAAGATGGCCGCAGTCTACCTCATCGGCGTGTCGCAGCTCGTCATCTTGCTGGTCGCGACCAGCGTGCTCGGCGCCAATTGGGGCAGCAACGTGCTGCCGATTGCAATGCTGGTCATGACGGCGGTCTTCGCAGCGGTCGGGCTGGGGGCATTGATCGCCTCGCTGGTGAAGGAACCACAGCAACTCGGCACCTATGGCACCGGCATCCTCATGGTGATGGGCGTGCTCTCCGGCTCCTTCACCCAGACCAACTTCCTCGGCAATGCAAAGTTCCTCAGCCAGATGACACTCAACTGGTGGGGCATCGAGGGCTTCGCAGCGCTGGCAGGCGGCGGTGGGCTATCTGCCATCGCACCGCACTTGCTGGTGTTGACGCTGATGGGCACCGTCTACTTCGCAATCGGCGTGTGGCGCTTCAGTCGCCGCCTGGAATTCTAGGCTGCCGGGAGGCTTATCATTATCATGCGGAACCTCTTCACAATTACCATCAATGAACTGCGCGTCAACTTCAACAACGCCACGACATTGATCTTTCTCTTGGCGATGCCACTGATCTTCACGGTGATTATCGGTCTCGGCATCAGCAGCTTCGACGCCAGTGTGGACATCCCGCTCGACGTGGTCGATCATGACGGCAGCGCCCTATCCGCCCGCCTAATCGATACCCTGCGCGCGGTCAACGAGGGCACATTGATGATCTGTGTGCTCAGCGATGCGCCCGCCGACCAACCGGAAGGCTGCGGCCTGTCCAAAGAGACCGATCTCAGCCCCGACGCGCTCGTGCAAAAGCGCATAGAAAACGACGATGTCTATGCTGCCGTCATCATCCCCGCCGGCTTTGAAGACGACATCCTCGCCGGCAAGGACGTGAATATCGCCTACCGCGCCAACGCCGGGTACGATGCTCCCGCCATAATCCGCCAATCGGTGAACGCCGCCGTGAGCCGCGCGAGCGGTTCGGTAGTTACGGCCCGCCTCAGCCTGGCGGCAGCGCAAGCCGCCAACGCCATCGACGCTGCGGATACCGAAGCCTTCTTCAACGCCGTCTACCGGTCTGCCGAGACAGCTTGGGAGACACCCCCCGTCGTGCTAAAGGTTGAGGCAGTGGGCAAGGAAGAAGGCAACGACTTCGACGGCTTTAGCCAATCGGCGCCGGGCATGGCCTGCATGTTCGTGATGATGAATGTGCTCAGCATCGCCGAATCGATCGTGCGCGCGCGCCAAGACGGGACCTTTGCCCGGCTGGTAGTCATGCCGGTGCCACGCTGGGCCGTCATGGGCGGCAAGCTCATCGCCTATTTCATCGTCGGCTTTGCCGAATACTTCCTCATCATCTTCGTTGGGCTGCTGCTCGGCGTCGACTATGGCAGCGATTTCGTAGCCATCTTCACGCTGGGCCTGGTCTATACCTTCACCGTCACCGCGATGGGCCTTGCCCTGGCCGCGACCGTCCGCACCCTGGCGCAAGCCTCGGCGCTCGGCACCTTGCTTGGGATAATCCTTGCACCGTTGGGCGGGGCTTGGTGGCCGATGGACCTCTCGCCGCACTTCATGGACGTCATCGGGCACATCGTATCGCCCGTTGCTTGGGCGATGGATGCTTTCAATGCGATGCTCTTCAAGGGCAAAGACCTTGTCGGCATATTGCCCTACCTGGCGGTCCTGATGCTCTATGCGATAGGCTTCTTCGCCATCGGCTTGTGGCGCTTTAGACATGAAGATTAGACATGAATGATGACGCGACCGGGGCCGGCTTGGAACCGGCCCCAAGCAAAGATACGACGCGCCCCGCTGCCCGGCGGGGCCTTCTATGTGCGCGGCTGATACAGAGCGCACGCCGGCCCCTACGCCGCTTGGATATCGGCGCGTTGTTGTTGTTCTTTGCCCTGTCCATCACCTATGCCACGCCTAAACCCTGGGGCATCCTTGCCACGTTGGGCCGTGTGACCGCCGACTATGCCTTTGATTATGTCTCGTGGGAGCTGAGCGCGGTCGCGAGCAAGCTCGATGCGGAACTCTTCGGCATCCACCCTTACCTCGATGAGGCCAACCGTGCACAGGTGGTGCGCGACTATCTGCGCTTGGTATACGATATCCATCAATTGGAACAGCAAATCGAGGGGATTTATGCCGACCCCGACGTCATCGACCCTGCCGCCGCCAGCGCCGACCTCCGCGCCGCACGCGACCGGCTGCGTGCCGAACAGCGCCACCGACAAGCGCTTGCCGAGTCGATTATCGAAGGCCAGATCGCCTCGGTGCTGCGCGAGGAAGGTATAGCGACGCTGGGGCAGGTCTTGCCGCCGGTGTCGATGCACTTCAGCGCACTGCCTAATGTGCTCATCATCTCCCCGCGTGACCGCATCGAGACCGAGTACACACAGGCGCTTATACCCGGCCTGCCCGTTGACCTAAAGGCACAGGTCGAGGCCGAGGTGGACGCCGAGCTTGATGTGGCGTCGCTGGTTGTGCCCATCGGTGGCATGGCGCTTTACCCTTCAATGGTCATCGAAACCGGCTGGTATTACTCGGCCTTTGAGGTCAGCGCGCACGAGTGGGGCCACCACTGGTTCTTATTCTTCCCCAACGGACTGAGCTACTTTGGCACACACCCGGAGAGCAACGCCATCAACGAGACAACGGTGAGCATCGTCGGCAAAGAGCTTGCCGATAAGGTGGTGCGCCGCTTCTATCCAGAGTGGGCACCGGAGCTGCCACCGCTCCCCTGGGCCGCCGAGATCGAGACGCCCGCGCCCGAACCCGCCGCCACGCCCGCCTTCGACTTCGGCGCCGAGATGCACGAGACGCGCGTCAGGGTGGACGCACTGTTGGCCGAAGGCGCGATCGATGACGCCGAGGCCTATATGGAGATGCGCCGCCGTGTGTTTGTGGCACATGGACACCCCATCCGCAAGCTGAACCAGGCATACTTTGCCTTTTATGGTGGCTATCAAGCCGAGCCTGGCGGCGCTGCCGGCACAGACCCCATCGGCCCGGCGATCCGCGAGATACGACGGCGCGCGCCCAGCCTAAAGGACTTCATGTGGCGCATGTCCGGCGTGACGACCCTGGCGGATTTGGAAGACGCGCTGGAACGGTCACGCGCCGAATGGGGCGAGGGCTAGGCACCGGAAAATTTTGTGCTCCACGCTGCTTGTCAGGAAACTACATTTGTGCTATGCTTTGGCTGTAGCGTTCTGCGGTCTTGGTTGCCTGACTATGAGGAAGCATTATTGTGCTTACCTGGAGCTTGCATAAGGAGCTAACGCTCTTGGCGGGCTTTTTTTAGTTATCGGGCTGCCGGACAAATGTTTATGATCGAAGGAGATCAAGCAGTGAGAAAATTGTACGTTGGTAATCTGTCCTACCGCACCACCGAAGCCGAGCTGGAAGAACACTTCTCCCAGGCCGGCGAAATCGAGTCGGCTGTCATCCTGATGGACCGCGAAACCGGTCGGTCACGTGGCTTCGGCTTTGTCGAGTTCAAAACTGAGGCGGAGGCGCAGGATGCCATGCAGCGCTTTAACGGCCAGGAACTTGGCGGGCGCACCCTACGTGTAGACCTTGCGCGCGAGCGCACGGAACGCCGTCGCAGTTACGATCGCGACTACTAAACTCAACGATAATTAGACATTAGAAGAGGGCACCACATGGTGCCCTCTGTTTATTTTAACACCACCGGGGCCAAGATCAAACGGTCCCCCACGACCACCCCATCGCTTCCCCGCACCGCGAAGCGGCGCATATCGGCTTGCGAATATACCCCTACCTCTAATACATAAGCGCCCGACGGCAGCATCGGGTCGAGCCACAGGTCATGCAACTGCACAAACACATCACCGGCACGCCAGTCACGCGCCGGCACCGCCAGGAAGTCGCGCCCCGCCGCAAGCTCTCCCTCCGACGTGAGCAAGTGCGCAAAGATCGCCAGCGGCTCAACCCCGCTTGAGTCGCGCATCGGCCTAAAGAACAAAACCAGGTTTAGATTCTCACCGGCTTGCGCCGTCTCATCGTGCGTGTAGCCGAGGAAGTCCAAGCGCCCGTCCAAGCATACCGGGTAGTCAAGGCGCGTCGCCCAACCGCGCGGATCAGCCGTGGGGAAGGCCGCCGCATCGCTTACGTAGACCGGGCTGCGCGCTGCCTCCAAAACCCGGCTGACCGCATCTTGGGTGTCGAGGTCATACAACGCGAAGGCCGAAGCACCGCCCGGCAGTCGGCGCGGCTGGGTAGGTGCGGCTTGGCCGAAGAACATCGCGGTTAGACGCGGGTTAAAGGGCGTCGTTGCCGGGCTAATGTACACCGCCGACGCGCCACCCTCCGGCAGCACAAGGGCTTGCATCGCATCCACCCAGCGCAGATCGGCGTCACCGTGCGGCGTATAGTCGAAGATGAACGGGTCAAGGTGATGTGGCTCCGACGTGCCGATAACCACCGGGCGGTCGGGACGCGCCGCATCTATCCACGCCGCCGCCGCGCGCAGATCGCCTCGGTACGCCGCGATAACCTCGGACTCGGACGGCCACACTCTGAAGTAATCCTTCGCCGTGGATACCCCCGCAATGCCGATTACAACGATCAGCAATAGAACGAAGGTCTTTGGTCCGGCTTTCCTCAAAAGGCCGCCGGAGTGTGGGGCAGCGTGCCATGCCGCCGCCTTACTCATAAGCCATTCCGCGCCCAGTGCCGGCAACAGCATAGCCGCCGGCAGCGCCGCCCCCGCGCGGAGAAATGCCGGTGGTGTCGGGGTGGCCGCGCTCGGCGTGAGCGCCACCGCCAGGCCGATTATCAGCAAGGCGGATTGCGGCGCGCGCCGGTGTCGGATGCACCATACCACACCGATATAGAACAGCAGCCCCACACCCCAGCCGAAGACCGGGCGTCCCGCCACGTTGTAACGCCACACCGGGTCGCCTTCGAACGTAAACATGCCCAGCGTGCGCAACGTGCCATCAATGAGCGGGCCGGGGTCACCGGCCTTTAGGTCATCGAGCGGGCCGCCGAGCTGATCGAAGCGCGCTTCGACGCCGGGTGTGTTTAGCAGGTACCAGCCCAACGGGGCGAAGATCAGCAACGCCGCCGCGCCGAAGATCAGCCACCTACACCATGTGCGCCTGATGTTTGGCCGACCCGTGAACAGGGTCAGGATAAAGAATGCCCCATATCCGCCCGGCACAACGCGCGCTGCCAGATAGGTGTATTCGGTGAGGCCAAGCGCCCCGCCCGCGATGAGCCACGCACGCCATGCTTGCGGCGCATCGCCCCGGTTTAGCGCCCGTGCGAACAGCCACCCAACCATCGCAACCGCCATCGGCAAGCTGACCGCACGCAGCCCGGTCCGGCTGATGAATATCGGCCACAGCGTGGTGGCGGTGAGCGCTGCCCCGATCAACCCAACCCGTGCGTTCCATGCCTCGCGCCCCCAGAGGTGGATAAACAGCACGGTCAACATGCCGCATATCACCGACGCCATGCGGATACCCAGCGCGTTGTGCCCGAAGATGGAGAGTGTACCGGCCATGAGGTAGATGTAGAGGGGTTCACGTCCGTTGTTGGATGCAAAGTAGATGGGACGATGGCCTTGTTGGACACCGGCGGCATCTTGCGCATAGAAGATTTCGTCGTGTTGCAGCCCCGGCGGGATGCGGTCAAGCCCCGGTATCCGGAAGGCTGCGGCGATGAGGAGGATTAATACAAGCGCGGCGAGTTCGGCGCGCAGCGTGAGGTATGTGTGTTTCTCTATCATAGCGCAGAGGAGTATAGCGGGGCGCGGTGCGGCTGTCGAGATGCGAGGGGCTACAAATCGGTCAGCAGCTCCCACAGAGAGCAAGATGAACAGACACTTAACGTCCGGCCCGTGCGCGCACCCGCGCGATGTCGGCTTCAGATACTGCGCGGTCAAAGCTGCGGAACCCGCCCAAAGCGAAGCCGTGCCGGGCCGCAATCGCCGCGATCTCGTCTACCTGAGCGGTTGTGATGTCGCGCCCCAGGGTATAGTCTTCATAGCGACCCTCCAGCGCCAGCGCCATAGTCTCGGCCATGCACGCATAGGCCATGCCCGGCGGCATCCCAAAGTCAAAGTGGAAATCAACCGCGCCCGGCACACGCACCATGCCGCCGTCAAAGACGAAGACGTCGTCCCGTGCGCGCGCCACGCTCGCCGCTACGTCGCGCGGGACGGCAATATCACAGACCACTGCGCCGGGCTTGAGCTGTTCCGGGTGCACCAGCGGCCCGACTGCGCTGCTGGCGGTGAGGATGATGTCGGCCTCGCAGATGTCGTCTACCTCTAGCGAAGTGCGGACCTTCCCCGCCTTACCCACACAGCGTGCGCGCACTGCCGCCAGCGCGTCGGGGCGGCGACCGATGAGGATGAGTTCGGCCACATCCCGCGCGAGGAGCGCTGCACAGGTTCCACCGATGGCCCCGGTTGCGCCGACCACGGCACAGCTCGCTTGCGCCATCTCGATACCCATCGCACGCGCGGCGGCGCGGAGTGCTTCGACCGCGACATAGATGGTATAGCTATCGCCGGTAGTCACCGGAATATCGAGCGCCTCTGCGATGCTGACACCGGCGTCGCCGACCACGGCGGTGAATGCGCCCAGCCCCATGATGCGTGCGCCGCGTCGCTCGGCCATGCGCCCGGCTGCGATAACCTTCTTATAGACGGTTGTGGGGGGGAGGCTGCGCATCTTCTTGGGGGTGTAGGGCACGGCGATGAACCAGCCGGTCAGGGTGCGACCGGTTTCTTGGGAGCGCACGCCCTCGATCTGTGAGATGTAGACCGGCGGGAAGAAGCGTGAGAGGGCATCGATCCCCCGGTCTGTGAGCAAACGGCCCAGATGGGGCCACTTGCGGCTGACATCGGCTCTGGGGTTGATGGGGTGGATGATGAAGGCGAAGGTGTCGGGTGTGGCGCTTACCATTCGTCTTCTTCGGCGTCCCAACGTTTGTGCAGCTCGGCGCGTTCGGCGGGGAGCTTGTGGTGGTCGCTTTCTTCGTAAGTGATGTTGCGCTTGATGACGCGGCGTTCGGGTGCGCTGAAGAGGATCACATCGCTTTCGATCATGCGGGCGGGGTGTATGACCAAGCCCGACCCGATGCGGCAGTTATGTCCCACACAGCCGCCTAAGACGATCTGCCCGGTAGGTTCTAGTCCGTTGGGGCCGTTGGCCTTTAGGGATTCGCCTTTGAGCTGGGGCACCATCATGAAGTCGGTGAAGGTGTTGCCGGCCCCTATGAAGGAATTGCGCCCAACTACGGCCATTTGCAGGCAGGTGTTCTGTGCCACTATGGAGTTCTTCATGAGCACGCTCATGAAGAGGGAGGCTTTGAAGGGGAGGAAGCATCCCTCGCCTACGACGCTGAGGAAGAGTTGGCAATCGTTGCCGATGCTGACGTTTGCGCCGATGATGCAGTTGGTGATGACGGCACCGGCCTCTATGGTCACGTCGTCGCCGATCCAGGCGGGGCCTTGTATGATGACGGATGGGTCGATGTGGACGTTGCGGCCCATGTGGACGACCTTAGAGCATGATAGCATCTGGCGTTGTTCGAGCATGGCTTGCAGCATGATGCGCAGCCGGAAGCGCCAATCGCGGTCGGCGTGTTCTTCGAAGCGGCTGCCGATGGCGAAGATGCCGAACAGGATGTTGGCGTAGTAGATGTGTACCCAGCTTTCGATGGACAGCATACTGCGTGCCGGCAGTAAGTGTTGTAGGTCGCCCAACTCGGTTGACATGAACGATGGGACGCTGTAGTAGCCGGCTTCGCGATAGCCGCTCTGGACGATGATTGGTTCGAAGTAGATGCGGTATGAGCCTTCGGTTTGGATGCCGCCTTCGGGCAGGCCATTGGGGAAGTACCACAGCGGGACGCGGCAGAGATAGCGTCCGTCGGCCTCGCGCCCACACGCGAAGTTTTTGGTGAGGGGGAGCGCGTATGTGGTGAAGGCGCGGTCGTTGCGTTCGCGGTCTTCTAGGGCTTGTTCGGGGCTGGCGTCGGGGTCGATGGTGTAGAAGGCGGCCTGGCATGGACGGTCGAGGTCTTTTGCTTGTGACCAGAATGCTTCGATGTATTCTTTGTCGAAAAACAGGTCTTCGCGGTGGATCAATATGGGCAGTTTGTCTTCGTGGGGCGGGAGGTTTCTCAGGTGGTCGATGGGGGGTTCTTCCAGGCAGCGGTTGCCCAGCATCGCTTCTAGGGCTTCGCGTTGGAAGAGCCACAAGGGTTTGTTGAGGATGCTGAGGTTGCGCGCGCGGTCGTTGAAGGGGAGGATGAGGCGTAGTTCTTCGATAACGACCTTGCGGATTTGGGGTGGGTATTCGCGGGCACCTTTAGCCATGTGTGGTCCTTTGCTGCATTGCGTGAGGTGGTTCCTTAATTATATGCTAAGTTTGGCTTCCGCGCAGAGCCGCTTCATGTACACTGATGGGGGAGTGGGATCGCCACGGGATGCACAGAGGGGGTGCGGGTGGAGAAATATTGGGAGAAACTCTATGACCTGTGTGATCGAAACCTTGCTTGGTTCCCCCTTTTTTGTATCGTCTAATCTTCGCTAAGCAGGAAATCTCGGATTGTCCGTACGAAGAATTCCGGTTCGTCGAGCATGGTGAAGTGTCCGGAGTCGGGGCGGAGCTTGATTTGGGCGTGTGGTACACCCTGGGCGAGTGCTTTGTGTTGGTTGGGGTTGACGATTACGTCCTTCTTGCCATAGATGCCCATTACAGGGACTTTGATCTCGCCCAGGCGTGGGCGCAGGTCGGTTTTGCGCAGTGTGCCGATGCTTTCGAAGAACGATTGTGCGCTGGTTTGGTCGGTGTCGCGGATCAGCATCTTCCATACGCCCTGGGCGTCTTTTGCCATCCAGGGTGCCCATATGCGCATCCCGACTTTGAACAGTGGGTAGCCCAATGTGCTGCGCATCAATGTGCCGATGAAGGAATAGCCGAGCAGCTTGAGCATGGGGCTGAGCGAGGCGCCGTCTATGGGCGCGCCGATGACCATGATCTTGCGCACTTGGTCTGGGTGGTCGAGCGCCATACCGAGGGAGACTGTGCCGCCCATCGAGTGTCCGACCAGGGGGGCTTGGATAATGCCGAGGCGTTCTATGAATTGATGGACCAGGGAGATGAAGTCAT
This sequence comes from uncultured Anaerolineae bacterium, assembly GCA_964544075.1. Taxonomy (GTDB): domain Bacteria; phylum Chloroflexota; class Anaerolineae; order Aggregatilineales; family JAFGMM01; genus JAFGMM01. The sequence continues at coordinate 3,387 of CAZJBO010000001.1, read as the reverse complement.
CGACGGCGAAGCTCTCGCGTCTATCGCCGCTTTCGCCGAAGCCCCAGAAGTCGAGCGCATAGGTGCGGAACCCGCCCCGGTGCCCTCCGAGGGTCTTGATGGTGTCGCGCCACAGCGCCCAAGAGCCGAGCCAGCCATGCAGTAATAATACCGGCTTGCCCGACCCATAGGTTTCGTAATGGACGATTCCTTGATCGGTGACAATCGTGCTCACGGCGGCTCGTCTTCTCCCTGGCTTTGGTGCGGTGTGTAGATGCCGCGTGTTAAAACGCTGTTAGGTTTCCATTTCCTCCAAGATGGAGTAGAGGAGTTCAAGCAAGACGTTTTTGACGCTTTCTTTATCGGTTGCGGTGCAGGGTAAGAGCTTGACGTTGTCTTCTACACGCAACGCGATACGAAGGTCATCGGCGGCCCAGGCATCGGGCAGGTCTTGCTTATTGGCTGCCACCACATATGGGGTGGGGGCGTAAGCGCGGAAGGTTTCGAGGATACTTTTGGCCTCGCGGAAGGTTTCGGGCTTGGCGCTATCGACCATTACGACGAAGCCTAGCATCCCCTCGGCCAAGATTTCCCACATAAAGTCAAAGCGGCGCTGGCCCGGTGTGCCGAAGAGGTAGAGGACCAGGTCGTCATCTACCGTGATGCGACCGAAATCCATCGCCACCGTAGTGGCGTCTTTCATCCTCTCGGCAGGGGTTGTGATTTCACGTTCAGTCGAGACTACTTCGATCTCGCTGATTGAGCGTATAAACTCGGTTTTGCCCGAGCTAAAGGGACCGGTGACGACCATTTTGACAGTTTGCATAAGTCTCGCTCTTCCAGGTGCAAGTCTTAACCGATGGGCTTTCGAGCCGTTTGATGAGACGCCCTATAGAGATTTGATTCGACTAATAAGTTTATTGACCACAGTTTTCTTGATCTGTGGTGTCTGTGCGCGTCGGCGTCGCGACGAAGTGCCTTGAGGCTGGGCGACGCGCGGTGGTCGTACTAATTCGACCAACCCTGCCTGCAACAAGCCGTATACGACCTGGCGAATCTGCGTGTCGTTCATATTGTTGGCTTTAGCGATCTGGCGGATGGAATTCGTCGGGTTAATGAAGGAAACCACGCGCCATTCTTCGACGTTCAAATTGATGTTACGGAGGCTTGCGCCGGGCCGTTCGGGGAACTTGAGGGCGAAGTCGAGGTTCGGGAGTTCGCGTTCGAGGTGTTCCAGCTCGCGCAGATTGCGGGTGTGTTCGATGATGACGTTTTCGAGGTCAATCGGTACGGTGATGCGATCTGGCGGCGGCATGTGGTTGTCTTTGAAAGTGAATCGCCCTTTGTTCCATGCCAAGATGCTGTGCACTATTCCGAGTGTATATTGTTGGATGCTTTGAATGATATCAGCCTGGCTGACATAGCCTGCATTAATAAGCAGTAAGCCAAGTTGTTTATCGCTGGTTGCTCTGGCGCGCTCTTTAATTAGACGAACCTGGCTATCAGATAGCTTACCGCCTTTGTGGAGCATATCGGCCAACTGTCCGCCGGTTCCTCCGGCTTGCGCATAGATGAGCTTGCCTTCGCGGAATGAAATCTGCGCTCGTTTCTTCTCTGTCTGTTCGATGAACAGTGTGCCTGTTTTGCGTGCCAAGTTGACCAGATTAAGAAGCTGTGTGGTGCTAAAGTGCTCCAGGTCGCCTTTGAGCGCCATGTATACCTTGTCCTCACATTAAAGCCAGATTCACTCACAGCGAAAATACAACGAACCGAATGCTCGCCAAGTTACAGGGACCCCTGCAACGTGAGGCATTATACCCCTTGTTCTGATGCGAGTCAACCGTGGCGGGCGCGCCGGTGGCTCACGCCCGGCCCCGTGATTACCGATTGTTTCGTCAACTTTGTCAAGCAATTACTCTGGGGGAGCGGTGGGGCTGTCTGTGTTTTGTTCCATATCGGTGAGTATCCGTGCCACTTCGCCGATCGCGATGCGCTGCTTGCGATACAAGTCCGATTCGCTGATCGCCAGCCGCCTTGCCACATCGCGCACCTTGCGGCCCTGGATGAAGCGCAGCTCTAATATATTGTACAGCGTCCACTCGGCGGCGGTCATGCTGCGCACCCCTTCGGGGCACAGTTGCTCGATAGCTTCGAGCAGCACGGCACGCAGCGCATTGGCCGGGTTGCCATCATATGCCGGGAGGCGTTCCTGTGTCACCCGGAGCTTCTGCAGCGCGCTCTTGGTGAGCCGTGGCCCGCCCCAATAGTGACCAAGCGCCTCTTTGACTTTGGCCTCAAAGCCCGGCTGCCCCACAATGTGCTCGGCTGTTTCGCCGGGTTCACCCCGGTATCGGGTGATCCAACGTAGTTGGTCGATGGCTTCCATCTCCGGGATGAGCGCTTCGAGCCGCCCAAACACTTCGGCTTGTATGCGCATGTCGCGCAAGGTGTGGGCGGCGCGTTCGGCGAGACGGCTGAGCACATGCCTCTCTTCACCGGTCAGGGCCGGTTGATGGGTGCGCATCTGCACGCCCATCAACCCGAAGAGCGTGCGCCCGTTGCCAGATTCGTTTGCCCCGTTCCAGAATGGGATCAGCCAGAATTGTTGCCAAGCGATCACGCTGCTGGTTTGTGACACAGACGGCTTTGATGCGGCGGGTGGAGGGCAATCTTGTGCGAGTTGGGCAAGCGCACTGCCGAAATCCGGCGATGCCAGCGCGCTTGCGATCACCTCGGTCGATCCGATCGATTGCTCTAAGACCGGCCCGTCCGGAGTGATTGAGGCGGCGAAGGCACCGGCGACCTGGAGATAATCGCAAGCCGACGCCAGGATGCCTTCGAGCAGTTGGTCGATGTCGCTGCGGGTGAGCAAGCGGTTGTTCAACGTGCGGATCTGCCGAATCTCGGCGGCATCTTGGGCATAGATGAGCCGATTCTCCAGCAGGGGCAGCGCCCGATTGACGATCCACTCCAGGAAGATCAGGCTAAACACGGCGGCCAGGGGCATCAGCTCTTCGCCGGGGATGCCCACCACCCGCCCGGCGCGCGGCAGACCGATAATCACCGAGAGGACTATGACGCCGACAAACGGCCCGCGTAAGAAAAATTCGAGGAGTTGGGTCTTGATGACGCGGTCCGGCACCTCGCCGCCAAAGAATGAGAGGGGGTAGGCCATGAAGCTAAGCATCAAGATGACGCCGACGTTGCTTAGGGTCACCAGCAGCCAGAACACACCGTCGTTTGCCGGAGGGGTGCTGAGCAGTGAGGTGTATGGGAACACGCCGACGATGGGCGTCAAGATCGAATAGAGCATATAGGTCATGCGGCGCTGTGTGGAGTGTGTCAGGCAGCGCGCGCGTGCCCGTCCCACGTTGTGGAGGGCAAGCGCCGAGGCCGAGACGGCATAAA